>JBKJPT010000243.1:0-7976 GCA_046595075.1 Flavobacteriales bacterium | reverse complement strand
GAACAGGAACTCTTCCGCGAACTGGCCGCCATCCGCAACACCGCCACAGCATGAGCACCGCACAACTGATCGCCGTCGAGGTCTTCGCCACGCATGAAGGGGTGGAGGCCACCTTCGTTCATGCCCTGCACGAGCGCGGCCTGATCCGCATCACCACCGTGCAAGAGCGGCACTTCTTGGAACCCGATGAGCTGCCGCGCATCGAGCAGCTCGCACGCATGCACTACGATCTGGAGATCAACCTCGAAGGCCTCGAAGCTATCAGTCACCTGCTCGACCGCATGGACGCTGCACAGCGCGAAGCGCGGGAGTTGCGCGAGCGGTTGGGGGTGTATGAGTAGGCACGGGGAAAGCCCTTCCACGTTGGAGGTTTCGGGGAGTTCTGGCTTGCCGTTCGACAAAGCCTCGGCAATACCTGGATCCGCTTTGGCTGGTTCTTCTGCGTCCGCCGGTGTGCTCGGTAGAGTTGGTTCCAAATGGTTCGGCACGTGCGTGCCATCCACTTCTATACCGGCATCGTCGCTCTTGGACTTGTTCGTGCTCGGCGGCATGTTGTTCTTCTCCATCGGAGTTGTGTTTCGTTGGTGAGCCTGAAAGGGAAAAGCTCCCCGTTCCGAACATGCCAAGTACCACTCCCTGCCACAGCCCCAGATGCGATCATGGCCCCGATCGAGCAGGCTCGCCAAATAATTGGGCATTCGTTGGATCAGTCCAACACCGTAAGACCCCGCTACCGCGCGATCATCCCCTTCCGTTCTTCCGTTGCGTCACCATGCGTGCATGCACACCCTTGGCAGCTGCACCGGTTCCCGTCCGTGCTTCACGATCGAAGGAAGTGCGTCCCTTCGTTGGCACGCGCGTATCCGATGTGGGATCGTATGTAGCGCGTGGTTTCTTGCTCGCCACTTGCACCGCAGCACTTACGGGAAGCTCAACCTTTGCGAGGCGAGCGCGAACAGTGACCATCGCCTCACCCCAGGCCACGAGTTGGTCGAGCATCGTGTTCAGTTCCTTCTGCTTGGCCGCTACATCCGCGGGTTTGAAGACGGTGTAGTCCTTGAAATCGGTGAACAACGAGAAGCCGACCTGCGCGCGCACGGTGGCCACTTGCAGTTCGGCCAACACAAGTCGCAACTGTTCGACCGCTCGGGTGCCGTTAGCAGTCCCGTAGGCCACGAATCCCGCCGCCTTGTTGTTCCACTCCTTATATAGAAAGTCGAGGGCATTCTTCAGCGCGCCCGAAGTGCCGTGGTTGTATTCGGGTGTCACGAACACGAAGGCATCGAAGCCCTTCACCTTCGCCGCCCAAGACTTCGTGTGCGACTTGGTGTATTTGCCTAGTGATGGTGAAAGGGGTTCATCCAGCAGTGGAAGGTCGAGATCCTTGAGGTCGATGAACTCGAACTGCGCATCGGTCCGTTGTGCTGCGACGGTGTCCACCCATTTAGCAACCGCTTCTCCGTTACGACCTGGGCGCGTGCTGCCGAGTATGATGGCGATCTTGATCATGGGTGTGCAGTTGGTGCTACCATGAGGTGCAGATCTGGCTCCGCGCTGCCCGAATAGCGCCATGCATAACATCCATCTCCGTTCGCTGCCATGGCGCTCGATGCAGGGGCGGGGAAAGCGGTACCCGCTGCGTGTACGTAACACCCCGTTACGTACTTGGACCTTCAACACAATAGCGGCTCGCTGGCACGGCCCGCATCGTGCAGTACCAGCGCACACTCCATTCAACCCAACTCATCCATGCTCAAGAACAAGATCGCGTTGATCACCGGCGCAGGCTCGGGGATCGGCGAAGCAACAGCACTGCTTTTCGCACGCAATGGGGCCAGTGTGATGCTGGCCGACATGGACACCGACGGCGCTGCGCGCGTGCTTGCGCTCCTAGAGAAGGAAGGAGGCAATGGTGCGGTGATCCAAGTGGACGTGTCAAAGCCCGAGGACTGTGAGCGCATGGTGGCAGAAACGGTAGTGCGGTTCGGTCGCCTGGACATCGCAGTGAACAATGCAGGCATCGGCGGGCCAGCTGCTCTGGTGGGCGACTATCCGATCGACGGTTGGGACAAGGTGATCGGAACAAACCTGAGCGGTGCGTTCTATGGCATGCGCTACCAGATCCCAGCGATGCTCAAGAACAACGGAGGCGCGATCGTGAACATGGCGTCGATCCTCGGCAAAGTGGGCTTCCCGATGTCAGTGGCGTACGCATCGGCCAAGCACGGAGTGGTGGGGCTGACAGAAAATGCTGCCGTGGAATACGCGACGCAGGGCATCCGTGTGAACGCAGTGGGACCTGGCTTCATCAAGACCCCATTGCTGGACAAGAACCTGACAGCAGAACAAATGACCGGCATTGCGGCGATGCACCCCATGCAACGATTGGGCACGGCGGAGGAGGTGGCCGAACTCGTATTGTGGCTCGCATCGGACAAAGCGTCGTTCGTGACCGGTTCCTATTACAACGTGGATGGCGGGTATCTGGCGCAATAAGAGTCTAGCAGCGGCGACCACAAGCGCGCTTGCGGGGAAGGTCCCTCCACGATCCGGGGAACATCAGGGACAGCTGAGCCGGATCCCAGATAGCCAGAAGCTCTTAAGGGTGCTGAACAGACAGGATGCCGGTGATCCTGAAATTCGCGGCACGCGATCCGATCAGTTCAAAATGAACCCCGGTTCCCGGGCAGCCCATGAACACCATGATCCTTGATGCGGTAGCACTTCCGCAAAAACCACATAGTCGCATTTGGCGCAGCGTGAACAAGTACATCGCGGAGTCGTATTCGCGCAGAACGACCGGACGTGGCGAATCCTCGCTCGAACAGCGTAACAACCTGTATTTGCTGGCAGATCAAGTACTGGCCTTCGACATCAAGGGCGACTTTGTGGAGGTCGGTTGCCAGAACGGCGCCACGGCGCGCGTACTCGCTTCGGTGATCGACCATCATCAAGCCGACCGTGCATTCCATGTGTACGATACGTTCTGCACCGATCCGGCCCCAGCACACGGATCGCGTAATATCTTCGAACGGAACTTCAGGATCAAGGGACCGCGTTTGCCGGTCGTCCATGCAGGTAACTTCGAACGTACGCTCACCCAGGAACTTCCCGAGCACATCGCCTTTGCGCATATCGATCGCAATACGGGCGCACCGGATGATATCCACAGCAACTGCGTGCGCGAATGCCTCGAAGCGGTGTATCCGCGCATGAGCGTTGGCGCCATAGGCGTGCTCATGGACTACCATGATCCGGAGCGCACGGTTGGCGGTTGCGACACCAATCCCGGAGTGAAACAAGCCTGCGATCGCTTCTTCAGGAGCAAACCTGAGTGCATCCAGATCCTCTACGGCGGAGAATACTCACACGCCTTCTTCCGCAAGGTGTGGTAGCCGAAGCGATCGAATTCGGCGAACACATCAGTGCGGGATCCAAGCGCTTCTCAAATGGTAACACATGTCGCTTGTGCCAAAGGAACCGCCGGAGGGCAATTCAGATCCGCCTTCTTGCAGCCCAATCCGATGGACCCTTACGGTACGGGTCACGCCGAAGCCCCCATGCAGCGGGGCCAAGCGGAGGCCAAGCGCTTGCGGGGATCAAATATCGGCCTACATTCGCCCCGCCCTCGGCCCCCGTGTGCTTTGGCGAGACCACAGAGGTACAGGCAAGAACAAACCAAACCCCGTCAGTAGAACTCATGAACATTTACGTCGCCAATGTGCCTTACTCAGTGAAGGACCAAGATCTCCACGAACTCTTTTCCCCGTTCGGTGAGGTCACCTCTGCCAAGATCATCATGGACAAAGCCACCAACCGTAGCCGCGGCTTCGGATTCGTGGAGATGGCCAACGACGATGCTGGCCGTGCCGCCATCGAAGGCACAAATGGTAAGAACTTCCATGGTCGTGACCTAGTGGTGAACGAGGCTCGTCCTCGCACCGAAGGTGATCGTGGTGGTTTCGGCGGTGGCCGCAGTGGTGGTGGCGACCGTGGAGGTTACCGTAGCGACCGCGGCAGCGGCGGCGGTGGCGGTGATCGCGGCGGCTATCGCAGCGATCGTGGTGGTGACCGCGGTGATCGCGGCGGCCAGCGGGACGAATACTAGTCCACTTCAACATCTGAAAATCACGAGCCCCCTCCGCATGCGGAGGGGGCTCGCTTTTTCATACCCACGTGAAAAGTTGTTGATCCATTCGACCTTTCTCTCTTGCAGCGGTCGATGCTCGGTTGCGTGCCATGAGGCGCGGGTACTTTTGACCACCTGATGCGCTTCGCACCTTTTCTGTTCCTCTTCTTCGCCGCCACCCCTGCAGTGGCTCAACGCCCGGAGGGCATGCAACGCGGTGCCACTGGTCCGGCGATCGGCAAGGTGTACGGCAAGGTGGTGGACAGTGCCACGCGTAAAGGGGCGGAGTTCGCGACCATAGCGGTGTACCATGCCCCCAAGGATTCGTTGCTCGGTGGCAACATCAGCAGGCACAACGGCGAGTTCGAGGTGGACAAGCTGCCTATAGGCCCACCGCTGCGTGTGGTGGTGAGCTTCATCGGCTACAAGCCCACCACGTTGGAAGTGCGGCTCACCAGAGAGCGCATGGAAATGGACCTGGGCAACATCAGCTTGGAACCCGATGGCGAACTGCTGAAGGAAGTGGAGATAACCGGTGAGCGCAGCAACATGGTAATGCAGGTGGATCGCCGTGTGTTCTACGTGGAGAAGGACCTGAGCACCCAGGGCGGCACCGGTGTGGACGTGATGAAAAACGTGCCCGGCCTTAGCGTGGACCTCGACGGCAACGTGGAGATGCGTGGAGCACGACCACAGATCCTCGTTGATGGCCGACCCACCTCATTGACATTGGAGCAGATCCCCGCCGAGGACATCGAACGCGTGGAGGTGATCACAAATCCATCCGTGGCCTTTGATGCCAACGCCACCGGCGGGATCCTGAACGTGGTGCTCAAGAAGAACACCAAGCCGGGCTACAACGGACAATTGCAAGCGGGCATCGGCACCAACGACCGCTACCAGGCCGGGGCGAACTTGAACATGAAAGAAGGCCGTTGGGGTTTCAACCTGAGCTACAACTACAACACCGGCGACAACGTCACCAACGGCAACACCGATCGGGTCGATCGATCGCAAGGCATCACCACCGGCTTCTTCGCACAGGATGCCGACAGTCGAAGCACGCGACTGATGAACGGTGGCCGCTTTGGTGTTGATTGGCAGGTGACCAATCGCAACTTGCTCAGCTTCTCGGCCGGGTACCGCGGACACAACAACAATGGCGAAGACGAACTGCTCGGTACCACCTTGGATGCGGATCGCAACGTGACCGCCTACAGTGATCAGCACAACGGTTCGCGCAGCGAGAACACCACCTACACCTCAAACCTTTCGTTCCGACGCAAGTCGCCGAAGGCCGGAAGGGAATGGACGCTAGATCTCACCTATAACCACTCGGAGCGGACCAGCCGAGCCAACTTCGACCTCTACACCTTCGGGTCCGACGGCGCACAAGAGGCGTTCAGCCCACGCCTACAGGACAACATCGGTGGCAGCGGCAATGATCAGTGGACCCTGCAGTTGGATCACGTGGACCCGATCAACGAACGCAACAAACTGGAGTGGGGGCTCAAGGGCAACTACAAATTGGACAACAGCTTCCTCGATGTGTACGTGACCTCGCCGCTGGTGGGCACCGATGTGCTGGACACCTCGCTCACGAACGACTATCGCATCACGGATATCATCAACGCTGCCTACATCAACTGGTCGCATCGGTTCAGTGATCACTGGACCATGCAGGCCGGCGTGCGCTTCGAGCAAACCTGGTTCGAAACGGAACTCGCGGGAAAGGATATCACCTACAGCTACAAATACCCGAACGGCACGCAGAACCTGCCGAAGGCCTTCTTCCCCGCCATGTACATCTCGCGCAAATGGGATGGCAGCTTGCGCGAGGTGCAGGTAAATGTTTCGCGCAAGATCAGTCGGCCCAACTTCTGGCAGATCACGCCATTCATCATGGTGAGCGATAGCCGCAACGTGCGCATCGGCAACCCCGTGCTGGCACCCGAGTTGAGCAACCTCGCGGAGTTGAACCACCTCCTCCCCTTCTTTGGTGGCAAAGCCACGTGGCTCACGAGCCTCTTCGGTCGGTACACACAGGATGTGATCACCAGCTACGCCACGCCGCTGCCATCGGATACCACCATCCTGTTGAACACCTTCGTGAACGGCAGCTATAGTGCGAACGGCGGTTGGGAGAACATCCTGAAGATCGAACCGAAGCAGGGATTGCAGTTCACGTTGAGCGGCACCATGCAGTACACCGATGTGTCTCTGGGGTCCGCGCAAGGCAGCACGCGGAACACCGGTACCAACTGGAACGCGAAGGCGATCGTGAACTACCGTTTCATGAAGGACTGGACCGTGCAACTGAACGGCGAGTACGAGAGCGCACGCATTCAACCACAAGGCAAGGGGCTGCCGCAATACGGGCTGGACGCGAGTTTGAGCCACGACTTCACCAAGAAGCTCACCGGCGTGCTCAGCGTGAACGATGTGTTCTACACACGGGTCTGGGGCAACATCATCGATACCAACTATCTCTATCAAGAGAGTTATCGCCGGCGCGAGATGCGCTACGTACGCTTCACGCTCACTTGGAAGTTCGGCGAGCAGAACACCTCGCTCTTCCGCCGCCGCAATCAACCGCGCGAACCCGGCGGTGGCGAGGAGCAGGGGCCGTAGCGGAGATGTAGCGCTATGCTGCGCAACCTCTTGTTTTCAACAGCCTTGCACAAGGCGCGGGGCAAGCCTAGCTTCAGCGACCTAAAACCCGGAGTAATGAAAATGTCCTCTGTCCGAGTGCCTCACACCTCTGGATCTGGTGAGCGCAAGACAGCCAAGCTCTTATTGCCATGAGGTCGTGGTTGCTAATTTCAGGGATGGTCCTCATCATCTCTGAGGCAGCACATGCACAGCCGCACTGGCGGGCAATGGGTCGAGGATGCGCAGGGTCGACGGAAGTTCAAACCATATACGGTGATTCTACGACCAACCGCCTTTTGGCGGGGGGCACCTTTGAAACGATCTTGAATGACGATGACGCAGTTCTTGCCAACGGCATCGCGGCATGGAATGGTGAGCAGTGGGATAGCTTAGGCAACCGCATTGCGCCATCAATTGGACAGACGTATTGGTTTCTTCGCTTTCAAGGCGAGTTATACGCTTGCGGTAGCTGGGGCTTCTTGTCCACTGGCGGCGACGTGAATTGGGGCTTGGCCAAGTACAAGATCAGTGACGAAGCTTGGGTTGAATTGGCGTGTGCTAACGGGAACCTTACAGGTCCGTACCAGCTTGTCCCTAAAGAACCCCAAGGAAGCTCCATTTACGCCACAGGTTTGGGCGGCACCTTGTGCGGTTTCCCACAAGCCTGCGTGTATCGATACGATGGCAGCGCATTCCACGAGTGGGAACCATGGTCGTTGATCCCAGCAGACAACGATAACTATGTGGGCTATGTGTTCGATTTCCAAGGCATGACGTACATGACCGGCGGCTTCGAGAACCCCAACGAGACAGCCCTGGCCTACTTCATGCGCTACAATGGCACGGCTTGGGAGGATGTGCCGGGCTGGAACAACGCACCGGGGATCAAGGACATCCTGATCCGCAACAACACACTCTACGTGGCTGGCGGCTTTAGGCAGAGCCTTGGGGCGCCGGGCAACCGAATTGCGAGCTTCGATGGAACCACTTGGAACAACATGAATGGCGGCCTCACGCTGAGCACCGCGCCCAACAACGGATCGGCCATGACCTTGGAATGGAATCATGACAAGCTCTACGTGGGCGGCTTCTTCGATGAGGCCGCAGGCGAGCAACTGGGCGGAGGTCTTGCAGCATGGGATGGCACTCAATGGCTGGCACCACCGGGCCAATTCTCGTCGGGGCCGTCGTTGCC
>JBKJPT010000037.1:0-31214 GCA_046595075.1 Flavobacteriales bacterium | reverse complement strand
AGTTCCTCAAAGATCGTGGCTGGATCAACTTCGATGAGCCCGCGAAGAAGTTGGTGAACCAAGGAATGATACAGGGTGTGTCGGCCATCGCAACGCGAAGCCGTTTCCGCGCAAATTTTGAATCTGATGGACCGTACATCCACCTTTTGGATGGAAGGAAGCTCGAGGTAAGTATGCCGACCGAAGCGCATGGCCCCTTTTTCCTGAGTGCCGAACTGATTGACTTGGTGGATTTCTCTAAGCCCTCGATGATCGATAGTACTGACCTCACCAGGGCACCGTTAGATGTCAATTATGTCACAGGTGATGTAATGGAGACGGCGGTCATGCTTCAGAAGGAAACAAGGGATTATATCCGAAATGCAGTTTTCATCTGTCGCAATGGCTTCATCAAGGACGGCGAAGAGAAGCGATTCTTGAACAATGAGGACCTCGATCTGAATGGCCCAATTGAATTCAGCGTGAATGGACTTGTCGAGAAGATGTCCAAGTCGAAGTTCAACGTCGTCAACCCCGACGACATCATCACCAAGTACGGCGCCGACACTCTTCGCCTCTACGAGATGTTCCTCGGACCCTTGGAGCAGAGCAAGCCGTGGGACACCAACGGGATCGAAGGCACCAGTCGCTTCTTGAAGAAGTTCTGGAACCTGTTCTATGAGAGTGATGTCTTCAGTGTGAGCGATGAGGCACCTACCAAGCCGGAGTTCAAAGTGCTGCACGCCACGCTGAAGAAAGTGACCGAGGATATCGAGCGCATGAGCTTCAATACAAGTGTGAGCCAGTTCATGATCGCGGTGAACGAGTTGGCCGCACTCAAATGCCACAAGCGCGATGTGCTGGAACCGCTGACGATCGCCTTGGCGCCCTTCGCACCACATATCGCCGAAGAGCTTTGGAGTAGGCTCGGCCACGTCGACAGCGTGACTGGGGCGAAATGGCCCCACTTCGACGCCCAGTATCTCGTGGAGGAAAATTTCAGCTATCCAATCAGCTTCAACGGCAAGACACGCCTGCAACTGGAGTTCCCCATTGCGCTGGACGCCAAGAGCGTGGAAGCCGCCGTACTCGCCAACCCCGAGGTACAGCAACGCTTGGAAGGAAAATTGCCGAAGAAGGTGATCGTGGTGCCAAAACGGATCGTGAACATCGTTGTATGATGAATTATGCGTTGGCGTGTTAGCGTATTACGAGTTGGGCTCACCTTTGAAGTCGATCCTCTCCCCTGATGGAAGCCGCAACCCGGAACACGTTAACATACAATGAGCGAGAGGACCTGCGCCTAGCCACCCCCCGCACCGATCGGCACCGGCTTTGCCTTCCCAGTTATATGGCACGTACAACCACCATCCTGTTCGCGAGCATTGGTATGCTCACCATGGCCTTCTCGCAGGCCGACAGACCAAAGGCGGCGGCACCCGGCGAGGTTTTCCCGCTCCGCACATTGAAACACAATGCCTTCCGCCCCGGCGAGAAGCTCACGTACGTGGTACACTACGGCTGGGTGAACGCCGGCGAAGCCATCGTTGAACTGAAGGAAGCTGACCGCGATATCCAAGGCCGCAAGGTGTGGCGCGCAGTGGGCACCGGTCGCAGTCTCGGCGCCTTCAACACCTTCTTCAAAGTGGATGACCGCTACGAGAGCTACTTCGATGCGCAGGGAGTTTTCCCATGGGTGTTCCAGCGCCGCGTGAGCGAAGGCGGTTACGATTTCTCGCAGGACTATATGTACCACCAGCAGAAACGCGAAGTGGTGACCCAGGAGAAGAAGAGCTACACCGTGCCAGGCAGTGTGCAGGACATGCTCAGCGCGTTCTATTACGCCCGCACCATAGACTACAACAACGCGAAGACCGGTGATGTGTACACCATCGATTGCTTCCTGGACAACGAGCTATGGCCCTTGCGCATGAAGTTCGTGGGCAGGGAGACGATCAAGTTGCGCACAGGCAAATACCGTTGCCTCAAATTCCAACCTGTGGTGCAGGAGGGCCGCGTCTTCAAGAGCAACGAGGACCTCAACGTGTGGATCACCGATGATGGCAATCATATCCCCGTGCTTGCACAGGCGAAGGTGCTGGTCGGTTCGATCAAGATGGAGCTCAGCGCATACGAAGGGCTGGTGCATCCGATAGCGAAGGACTAACAACCTTTCGTGGGAACAAGACTTGTCGACCACGCATTAGTGCCGGGGCGATGCGCTTATTTGCCCCTCCATGATGCGATGGATGAAGTGGGTGGGGGCGATCGCCGTTACCGGTGCAGCGGTCTATGTGCTCGTCGGCGTGGACGTGCGTCCGCATGAGGAGTATATGGCCGAGGTGGTGGTTGAGGATGCGCCGTTGCCTTTGCCGCCCCCCGAAGCGTACGGCATACCCATGATCCACCTGGTGTTGCACGAAGGCGTGGTGCGCAGTGGCGCCACCTTCGGCGATCTGCTTGGTGCGCAAGGCGTGCCCATGTCAACGGTGAGCGCGTTGGTCGATCTGGCGCAGGGTCTATTCGACGTGCGCAAGCTGCGAGCGGGCCATCCTTATGCGTTCATCATCCCGGACAGCGGGTCCACCATACCGCGCTACTTCGTTTACGAAGCCGATCCGATCGAATACATCGTCTTCGATCTGGCCGACAGCTTGCACGTTTCCGTACGACAACGCCCGGTGACGGTGAGCGAGCACGGCATCACCTGCACGGTGACCGGCGCACTGTACAACGACATCGCTTCTGCAGGTGGCGACGCCGCGCTCGCCATGCTCTTGTCCGAGGTGTTCGCGTGGACGGTGGATTTCTACCGCATCCAAAAAGGCGATGTGTTCAGCGTGGTGTACAGCGAGCGCTCTGTGGAAGGTGAACGCGTCGGCATGCCCAAGGTGATCGCTGCACGGTACATCAGCGCGGGCAAGGTGCTGGAGGCGTTCAACTTCAAAGGCAGTACGAGCGGCTATTACGATGCCGAGGGCAACAGCTTGCGCAAGGCGTTCCTGAAAGCTCCGCTGAAGTTCAGCCGCATCTCATCGGGCTTCAGTCGCCGACGCCTTCATCCGGTACAGAAGATCTTCAAGGCACACCTGGGCACCGACTATGCCGCAGCCTATGGTACACCGATCCTCGCAGTGGGCGATGGCGTGGTGGAACAAGCAGGTCGCACGGGTGGCAACGGCAACTACGTGAAGATCCGCCACAACGGAACTTACACGACCCAATACCTGCACATGCGCAAGATCCTCGTGCGCAACGGCCAGCGCGTGGGGCAAGGCGATGTGATCGGCGAAGTGGGCAGCACCGGCCTCGCCACCGGCCCGCACGTGTGTTTCCGCTTTTGGAAGAACGGGGTACAGGTGGATCCTCTGCGGGAGACCTTCCCCAGCTCCGACCCTATCCCCGAAAATGAACGCATCGCGTTCAACATCCTGCGCGACGGCTTCCAAGAGAAGCTGGACGAGGCGGAGTTCTCCGCCAAGCAAGGCCGGCTAATAACCTTCTGACCGCAACTGAGCGTTCGAGCGTTATGTGGCCGCGATCAAGGGCTATTTGAAGAAGTAGGTGCAGAAAGTCCAAGGGAAGTCTTGACCGGGTCCGTCGATCTCCGTTGTAGATCGGTCGAAAAGGTGGAACCGCGGCGGCCCGGTCCCGTTCACAGGGCAATACCGAACGAACCATGCCATGCAGATCAAGCACCGCACCCTCATCCAAGCAGTAGTCCTCGTCATTGTACTTGCGTTCGTGGCCACAGGCCAGGCTTCCGCGAGCAAGTCCAGTACCACCGCACAAGTAGCGGCCTCCGAATAGAACCAACCAAATACACCATACACCAAGGCCGCACCCCGTAAGGTGCGGTCTTCGTGTTTCAGTACTTCTTGCGCTTTATGAAGATGTAGCCTCCCTTCTCGGCGCCCCAAACTTGTTCGCCAGCATCGTTGTAACCGCGATCCCAACTGACCATGCGGTCGCTGAAGAGGCTCACTTCGCTGGTGACATACACAGCCTCGCCGCGTTTGTTCGGACATGCACGTCCGTTGGTGCCGCCGACGTAAACGTTGCCGCGGCGCAGCAACGTCATCATACACCCATCGAGCAGCGCAAGGGAATCAGCTTGCATCGCATCCAACTTCACCGGATCCTTGTACGCGCCGAAGAGCGCCTCCCCGCCCTTGATCGTAAGGATGTCGCTGGTGAAGGTGCTGTCGTTCACTTGCTGAAGATGATACACGCGCTGGCGATAGGGCTTCTCCTTGCTTGTAGCGACCGCCTGCTCCACGTACAACCAAACGCCATCCCTGCGCTTGCCCCAGATGCGTTCCATTTCCAGTTCGATCTCGAAGTAGTTAGTGTCGGCCTTTGCTTGCTCGGCGCTGGTGTACGAGCCTTCCATGGTAATGGCTAGTTGCTCCAGGGCTGCGGTGCGTTGCGCGTTCAAAAGTGTGGCGCTGAAGAACAGCGTGGAGCAAGCACTGCGGAAGTACATGGAGTTGCGGAATTATGGGCCGAAGTAACTACGGAACAACTGATGCGCCCGTGCTCCCCGTCTGCTGTTGCAACGCCTCGATGAACTTCGGATCCACGGCATATCCGAGTTCCTTCGCCTTCAGCGCATCGACCAGCGCTTCCTGGGGGCGACCAATCGTGTACAGGGTGCCCGCGCGATTGTGCCACGCCTCAGCGAGTGAAGGCCGGTATTTGATCGCGTTGGTGTAATCGGCGATGGCAGCTTCCTTCCTTCCCAAGTTGTAGTTGACAAGGCCACGGTTGTAGAACGCATCGCCGTAGTCCACCTTTAGTGCGACCGCACGATCCAGCAGGCGCAAAGCTTCCTCATGCCGACCGGCCAGCGTCAACGCAACGCCGAAGTTGTTCAGGGTCTTCGGCTGGCCATCGTCCTTCTGCATGGCATCTGTCCACAAGGACACACCGTCCTTCCATACCGCCGCACGCTCTCTGGCCATAACGGCCATGACCAGAACGAAGACACCTGCGCCGATGGTCGCCATACGCCTGCGCGGTGCGCTATGCTCGGCCCACTTCCAAAGAAGGCTCATGACCGCGAAACCCAGACCGACATATGGTATGTACGTGTAGCGTTCCGCCATGACCGCACCGCCCACCGGGAGGAGCTGCAACACCAGCGCAACGGTGAACAGGAAGAAGCCCATGCCGAAGACCAGATCCCTGTTCCGTCGCGCGCGCCAGAGGACAAAAGCGATCAACACCATGAACACGGCAGCGCCGATGAAGATCCACGTGGGTGGTGAAGCGGGCGGTGGATATCCGTGGAAAGCGGACAACCCGAACGGCACGAAGAACTTGACCACATACATGCTGAAACCGTAGCACGCGAAGAGCGTTCGTTGCCACAGCGGATACAGGTCCAGGTCCTGCACTGATTCGAACGCGCCTTGTGACGCGATAGCCTTCAGCCCCGCCCACACGGCGAGCGCGATGAATGGCAGCTTCTCCAACAGTACGTGCCAATTCCACTTGCGCTGCTGATGCAAGTCGATGAGGAATAGCACTGGCACCAAGGAGACGGCCATGGCTTTCGACAACAGTGAGGCCGCGAAGAGCAGCAATGTGCCCAACAACCACCACTGGCGTTTGCTGCGCAAGTGCAGGGTGTAGCAGATCAGCGCCGCAAAGAAGAAGAAGGTGTACAGCACATCCTTGCGCTCCGATGCCCAAGCCACGCTCTCCACATGCATGGGGTGCACGGCGAAGAGCAATGCCGTGATGCCGGCAACCCATGCATTGCCAACCAAATGGAATAGCAACAGGTACACGAGCAGCGCACTCAAGATGTGCAGCACAAGGTCGGCGGTGTGGAAGATGCGCGCATCGAGCTTCTTTGTGCGCGCGTTGAACGCCTGCTGATGGCTCCACGCCAGCGTGAGCATCGTGAGCGGATGGTAGTTCCCCATCACTTCTGGCTTCTCCACGAAGTGCTCTTGGATCGTCGCCTCTTGCAAGTGGGCATTGGTGAGGATGTACTCCGTGTCGTCCCAGTTCACGAAGCCATTGTCCAAGGAGCGTGCATACACCATCATGGTGACCACCACGATCAACAATGGCACAAGCCCGCGGCCCCAACCTGGGCTGAGCGGCTCCACGACCTCAGCAGCCTTCTTCATCGCTTTAGGCTTCGACATACTTGTGCCAAAGTAGGCGCGGGCCTGTCACGGCACCTCCACCCAATCCCCGTGCTTCTTGATCAGCGCGACCAACTCATCCACCGCCTGGGCGCTGGGCACGTTGCGCTTCACCACATCCTTCTCCTTGTACAGCGTGATCACGCCGGGGCCTGTTCCTACGTAACCGTAATCGGCATCGGCCATCTCGCCGGGACCGTTCACGATGCAGCCCATGATCCCGATCTTCACTCCTTTTAGGTGGCTGGTGCGCGCGCGGATCTTGGCCGTGGTCTCCTGTAGATCGAAGAGCGTGCGGCCGCAACTGGGACAACTGATGTACTCCGTCTTGCTGGTGCGGGTGCGTGTGGCTTGAAGGATACCGAAGGCCGTGCGGCACACGAGATCTTCTCTGGCACCATCCTCATCAGCGATGAAGATGCCGTCGCCCAGTCCATCGAGGAAGAGCGGGCCAATGTCCGTGCTGCTGTGGAGCACGATATCGTCATGTGTGATGCTGCCGTATGCGCGACCGATGATCACCGGCACATTGCACGAACCGTTCATCAGTTCCACGAAAAGCCTGCGATGTTCGGCCATCCCGTGGGCATTGTGCGTGTCGATCAGCAGGACCGCAGTGCTGTCGTCCTTCAACTTCTTCAACAACGCAGCGCCATCACTTCCCAAAAGTTCGGGCAGCGTGGTATACACCAGATTGAAGCGCGGGTGCAGTTCCACATGGCCGAGGTAGTCCTTCTTCTGCAAGAACGGATAGTGCCTCTCCTTGCCCTTGTCCTGCAACCACGTCGCATGGTCCTGCACGATACCCATGGTGCCGGGGATCTCGAAGTCGATGCCCTTGTTGCCGATGTAAACGAAGTCGCATGCTTGATCCGCGATGTTCCACTTGTCCAGCGGCACGCTGTAGCGGTAGCCCCAAGCAAAGAGCGTGGCGGGCGTTATCCTCTCCTTCGCGCTCAGGTCGGCCATGACCACTGGCACATGGCGGGCACCCATGTTGAGCACTTCGCGGGTGTGGCGCCGCTCATGATCGAAAGGATGCACAGGCCACTGCGAGGCCGAAGGGATCACATCGTGTCCAGCGCGCTTCGCATAGCGTTCAACAAGTGCCTTCGCCACGGGTATCTCGGCCTCGGGCTCTTCGGTGAGCGACACGCGCACGGTATCGCCCAAGCCGTCCTCCAGCAGCGCGCCTATGCCGACAGCGCTCTTGATGCGACCATCCTCACCATCACCGGCTTCGGTGACACCCAAGTGCAGCGGGTAGTCCCAGCCCAACTCGATCATGCGGTGCACGAGCAAGCGATAGGCCTGCACCATTACTTGCGTGTTGCTGGCCTTCATGCTCAGCACGATGTCATGGTAGTTCTCATCACGGCACACGCGCAGGAACTCGAATGCGCTCTCCACCATGCCCTGCGGAGTGTCGCCATAACGGTTCAGGATGCGGTCGCTGAGGCTGCCGTGGTTGGTGCCGATGCGCATGGCCGTACCGTGCTCTTTACAGATGCGCACCAGCGGAATGAAACGATCACGAATGCGCTGTAGTTCGGCATCGTATTCCCCATCGGTGTACTCGCGCACATCGAACTTCTTCTTGTCCACGTAATTGCCGGGGTTCACACGCACCTTCTCCACGATGCGTGCGGCGATCTCGGCCGCGTTCGGCGTGAAGTGGATATCGGCTACGAGCGGGGTGGAAAAGCCCGCCGCGTGCAATTGCTGTTTGATCACCGCGAGGTTCTCCGCCTCCTTCTTACTGGGCGCGGTGATCCGCACCAACTCGCAACCCGCTTCGATCATGCGGATGCTCTGGGCCACGGTGGCCGCCGTGTCCATCGTATCCGTGGTGGTCATGCTCTGCACACGGATCGGGTTATCGCCACCGATGCCGATGTCGCCGATGCGCACAGCGCGTGTGCGCCAGCGCTCGTAGCGCAACAGGCTGGGACAATAGAGCTTGTTCGGCATGGGTGCGCGAAGTTATCCCGAAGGGTGGCCGCGAGCCCTTCAGCCGCGACCGAGCGGATCGGGTTCGGCCATTTCCAATGCGGTGCGTTTGCGTTGGAACCAGCCGTTGGCCAGCAAGCACAGAAGGATCAGCCCGATGCCGAGGTACGATCCCGTGCGCATCTTTTCCTCTTCGCCCCAGATGAGCAGGGCAATGAGAATGGTGTACACTGGCTCCAAGTTCACGGTGAGCATCACGGTGAAGGGCGACAACTGCCGCATAACGACGATGCCTGCGACAAAGGAGAACGACGTGCATACCAGGCCGAGCAATAGGTGGTAGACCACGTCGCTAGTGGGCAATTCCCAAAGCGGCGGTGGCAGTCCATCTTGATCGGACAGCAGTTGGTGAAGACCATTGATCCCGATATCGCGCGCATATGGGATCATCAGAAGGATCAGGCCCATGATCGCGGCCACACTGGCGATCTCGTAGAAGCTGATCCGCACCGCGTCATCTCGCAGCACCAGCTTGGCATTGATGATGTTGAACCAGGCGCTCAGCAAAGCGCTCAACACGGCCACGGTGATACCCAGGCGATAGCGCGTTTCCAAGCCGAAGAGCAGAAGCAGTGCGCCAATGACGATGAGACCGAGCACCACCTCGTACGCACGGATCCTGCGCTTGAACCAGAACGGCTCAAGCAGCGCTGTGAATACGGTGCTCGTGCTGAGGCAAGCCGCCGCGATGCTGGCCGTGCTGATCTTGATTGCCCCGTAAAAGGTGATCCAATGCCCGGCTATGAGCAAGCCGGTGAGGAAGTAGGTCTTCAGTTCTGGCGTGCGTGGCGAAAGCGTACGGCGCATCCACCACGCCGCCAGTGCGAGACCACACATGGCGATCACCGTGCGGGTGTACACCAGCTGTAATGTGCCTTGCTGGATCAGCTTGCCGAAGATGCCGGTGAAGCCCCAGATGAAGACCGTGAGGTGAAGCAGCAAGAGGGCGCTACGGCGATCCTTCATAGGGCGGGAGTACGCCCGCCAAATTAGCCGTAGGTTCTAGTGGATCGCCTCCAGCTTAGCGCGCAGTTCATCGACAACCACTTGTTGTCGCTCGACTTCTGCTGTCTTGCGCCCTTGGTCTTCCACGTTCTTCTTTACTTCCCACGCTAGGTCCTCGGCACGCTTCTTCATGCTGCGCTCCTCTTCCTGCGCCTTTCGCAGCTTGTCGTTCAGGCGCGCTTGCTGCTTCATGAGGTCCGCCAAGGTCTTGGCGTTCTCTTCCGTAGGCGCCGATGCGTTGATCGAACGTTGCTCCACCATTCGCGGCTCCAGATCCGCCTGCTCTTTGCGAGCGCGCTCCTGCTCTTTCGCGGCCTCCTCGGCGCGCTCGTTGCTCTTCTTGATCTGGCCTTCCATCCGCTCCTGCTCACGCTTGAGGCTGGCCAGTTCGTTCTGCAAACGCCCAAGTTCCTTGGATCCAAGGACCAATGCCTCCTGCGCGATCTGCCTAAGCAGCGCCGTGGTGCGTTCGCCCACGAAACGTTCGGCGGCCTCGTACACCTTGGGGTCGCTATCGGGCCCCACCCAGCCGTTGCGGGTGAAGATGGCCACATGCGCCGTGAGCGTCGTGCTACCCTTGCGCTGTTCGGCCTTCACCAGCACACGCACGGTGTCAGGCGATACTTGCGGCACCAATGCACCAGCGCCTACCACCTCCCTTTTGGTGAGTACATCCTTGCTGATGCGCTTGAGCTCATCACGCCAGAAGCCTTCCACCGTTTTCACATCGGCATCCTCGATCACCATGCTGAAGGTGGGATGCACGCCATCGCTAAAGCCGTATTCGCCGCTGCCCAAGTTGGTTTGTGCAGAAGTCGAAATGACGATGAGCAGGATGGAAAGCGAAAGGGGTCGAAGGTTCTTCATGGGTGCGCTCGTATGGCAACGGTCGTACCGGAGCAGCTATTCTTCATCATGGTCCACCTGCGAAACGCCGCCGCTCACGGCGAACTTCATCACGTCGGCAGGGCGAGCGTCAACCTCGGTAACGTTCTCTCGCGGAACGATGAGCAGGTTACCGCTCCATGCGAAGGAGTGCGGGAAGTACACCGCGATCTTGCCTTCGGGCAAACCCAAGTGGCTCAGATCCTCTTGTGTGATGAAGCCGAGGCGTTCGGCCTGCACGCCGCTGCCGAACTTCACCAGCACCGGGCGATCGAACTTGCGCTTGCTGCCCACCAGCGCGTTCATCAGGTCCTTCAGCGCACCGTACATGGTCTTTATGAAGGGGATGCGTTGAAGAATGTCCTCGCCCAATTCGGCCAGCGGCTGGAACAAGAAGGTGCTGCCGAGCCACCCCGCTACAGTGACGATCACCACCAGCAGCAGCAGACCCAAGCCAGGGATCTCCGTGGGTATGATGCCATCGAAGAAGGAGAACGTGCGCCACAAGGCCCAGATGATCACCGTTATCGGCGCCAGCAACAGCAAGCCCCGGAAGAAGTAGCCGAGAAAGACGCGACCGGTGTTCTTGGGGTGGAATGACACGGGGCGAAGGTATCGACCTCAAGTGGGCAGTTGGCAGTGGCCGTGGCAGTAAAGAGTGGGCAGTGGCAGTCGTTGTCGGCGCTAGGGTACTGCCCACTGCCTACTTCTTCAACTCCTCCTGTATTTTCTTGGGCAACGAAGCACGCACGAGCTCATAGCTGTGGTCCACCAGTTCAAGGATCAGCTTTTGCGGAACACCGCCGGTGACATCCACCGTGTTCCAATGCTGCTTGTTCATGTGGTAGCCGGGTATGACCCCCTCGTATTGGTCCCTCAATTCCACGGCACGTTCGGGCTCGCACTTCAGGTTCACAGTATCGAACACGTTGATCGGGGCGAGCGCGAACATCTTGCCCGCCACGCGGAACACCAGCACATCAGGGCCGAATGGCGTATCCCAGGAAACGCCCGCCTTCCTTGCGCAATAGGCTTGCAGTTGGTCCAGCGTCATGGAAGCAATGCATATAGCACGGGGCGGCTCGGCGCCGCGTCGTTCATCAGGTGCGGCAACTGTAGTTCCAGCAGATAGTCGCCATCGGGCACGGCGGCTGGCACGTGCACGAGTTCGGTGATCGTGCGTTCCAGATCGATCGTGTTCGGGTAGTCCCAGAACGCATGATGCGCTGCGAGCACACCACCATCCTCCTCCCTATCCACGCTGGGCAGATCGAGCAACAGGTGTTTCACGCCGATACTTCGCAGCCATGCGCATGCGGTGCTCTGCAAGTAGCAAGGGTTGGTGCCGCTCCATTGGTGCGATGCTGCGCCACCGTCGTTGGGTAGGGTGCGGATCACCAATGCCTCGGGTGGGCGTTCGCTCACCACGTTGCGCAACTGTTCCAAGGTGATCACCGCATCGCTCTTCCCATCGGGTGCACGGCGCGTTTCGGGCAACAGGCCGATCACCTGCGCAGTGAAGAAGTAGCGCTTCAGCAAGTTGCCCACCGGGTGCACTTCAGGGCTAATGTGCCCCACGCTCTCGGTGTGCGTGCCATGCCCGTGCGGGTTGAAGGACAGGTTGCGGAAATTCACTGGTGCGCCGTCCTTCACTGCGTACACTTTGTTGCCATCGCGCACGGGTTCCATCGTCACGGGGCCCACGTACCAGGCCCGTGCGCCACCCTCGCCTTCGTGCATGGGCAACGATAGGTCCATGGGCCTGGAGAGGTCCACCTTGAAGGTGCGTCCACGGTGTGTGATCTCAGCGATCATCGTCGGTCACGAACAGGTCCGAAGCGATACGATCCGCGAAGTGCCTGCCCGCCTTTGTCAAAACTAACCGCCCATCGCGCAGGATCAATTGACCGCTCGACACATAACGCTCAAGAACCGACGAATTCCGACCCAGTGCATCAACTTCCAAGCGCCCGATCGCGACGCCTGCGCTGGTGCGCAAACCGGTCAGCAGGGCCTCATTGGTGCGCTGCGCCGCCGTGAGGATCTCCTCTTCCCAATAACCTTCACCCTTCGTCACAGCATCGATGTAGCGCGCGTTGTTCGCCACGTTCCAGCGGCGTGCGTACTCGTTGAACGAATGCGCCGAAGGCCCGATGCCGAGGTAAGACACACCTTCCCAGTAGGAGGTGTTGTGCCGTGACCAATGCCCCGGCTTGCCGAAGTTGCTGATCTCGTAGTGATCGAAACCCGCCACCTCCATACGCTCCATCAGACGATCGAACTGCGCGCTTTGGTCGTCATCCGTCGGCATGACAACGAGGTGCTTGTTCACTTGATGCGCAAGCACGGTGCGCGTCTCCACCGTGAGGCAATACGCACTGAGGTGCCGCATGCCATGATCGAGCGCGATGTTGAGCTGCTCGTCCCACTCCGCGATCGTCATCTGTGGCAGGCCGTAGATGAGGTCGATGGTCCAGGACGCGAAACCAGCCTTCGCGATCAGGTCTATGCTTTTCAACGCCTGCTGCGCATCATGCGCACGGCCCATCCACTTTAATCGGTCCTCGCGAAAGCTCTGTGTGCCGAGGCTGATGCGCGTGATGCCCGCTTGCTTCCATGCGGCCAGTCGTTCCTCGGTGATGTCATCGGGGTTCGCTTCGAGCGTGATCTCCGCGTTGTGTTCCACTGTGAGTAGGTCCTTGGCCTGTTCAATGAAGGCTCTGATCTCCTGCGGATCGATTAGGCTCGGCGTACCGCCGCCGAAGTAGATGGTGCCCACGGGTGCGGTCAATTCCACTGCACGCCGCACCATCTCCTGCTGCATCGCCGCGAGCATCGCATCGCGCTGCTTCAGCGAAGTGTTGAAATGGAAATCGCAGTACGTGCATGCTTTGCGGCAGAACGGAATGTGGAAATAGATGCCGGACATTGGGAAGACTCAATTCACAAGTCTCAAGACCAAATGAAGAAGTGAAAATGCCGGCCCCCAGATACTCCTTGAGACTTGAACATTGTGAATTGGTCTATGTCTTCAAGGTGATCCGGAACGTCGTCCCCTTTCCCGGCGTACTCTTCTTCACGAAGATGTGCCCACCGTGGTATTGTTCAACGATGCGCTTGCTAAGGGATAGGCCCAGGCCCCAGCCGCGCTTCTTGGTGGTGAAGCCCGGCTGGAACACGGTCTTGTGCTGCGCTTGTGGAATGCCCTTACCACTATCGGTGACATCAACATGCACCCCATTCACCTCGCGCACGATCTCGATGGTGATCGAGCCTTCGCCTTCCATCGCATCAACGGCGTTGCGGATGAGGTTCTCGATCACCCAGCTGAAGAGTGCACGGTTAAGCGGCACTTGCAGTTCAGTATCAGCGGGTGTTACCACGTCGATCTTGGCGCGTGACGGCAAACGTGGACGTAGGTAAAGCACAGTGGCGCGCAGCGTGTGGTAGAGCTTCTCGGGCACGAGGTCCGGTTCGGATCCGATCTTGGAGAAGCGCTCGGTGATCACCTCCAGGCGATCAAGGTCCTTGCGCATTTCGTTGATCGACTCGGGGTCCGTGCCCTGCTCCTTGAGCAGTTCCATCCACGCCATGAGCGAACTCAACGGCGTGCCCAATTGGTGCGCGGTCTCTTTCGCCATGCCCACCCACACCTGGTTCTGTTCCGCATTGCGAAAGATGCTGAAGAGCGCATACGCCACCAATAAGAAGAGGCCGAGGATCACCAATTGCACATAGGGGAAATAGCGCAACTGGGTGATGATGAGGCTTTCCTCGTAGAATATGTAGTTGCGCCCTTTGCCGGGAAGTTCGATCGCGATCGGCGGGTTGGCCTGCTCCATCGAAGTGATGCGTGCATGCAACGCGGTGGTGTCCTGTGCAACGGCTCCTTCGATGTTCCCCGTTTCGATCACATGCTTGCGCGTGCTGTCCGTGTATATCACCGGCACACTGGCAGTGCTCATCACCGTTTCGGAGATGAATGAGCTGATGATCCCGTCCATCACTTCCTGTAGTTCGGAAAAGACCCGGCTGTCCTTGTAAAGGAGGTACTGCTTCTGGTTCGCGTCGATGGCGATCTCGATCGGATCGTGCAGGCCCTTCATCGCGGCCGCTTCGGCACGCAATAGTTCGGGGTCCTTGGCCACTAGCGTATCGAGATTGCGGTGGAAGAGCACCTTGTCCGAAGCATCAACGATCACCACGGGCACGGTGGTGTTGTCCTGCACCACTTTCAGGGTGAAGGTGAAATCGGTTTCGCGGCCGCTGCTCAAGCGCTGCATGGCCTCGGCCCATAGCTGCACCTTCTTGCGCTCCTCTTCGCGCAACCGCTCGAAGAGCTTCTCGGTGTAGTTCACCAACTCGGCGCGGTTCTGCACCGCTTCGGCCCACAGCTCCACTTTGCGCCGCTCCTCCGCGCGGATGCCGTCGACGATGCGACTGCTGTACCACAGCGATGCGCCCACGATGAGCATGGCCACCACGGCCAGTACCAGCTTCCAGCGTTGCTTGCGCGAATAGAGGTCCACGGGGTGAAGATCGCCAATGACCGCGAGGGCGTGATCAGTCCTCCACGCGGATCCGCTCCCGCTCTTCCTTGTCCTTCTCGTCCCGGAACAAGTTGCCAAGGCCTTTGCGGGGGCGCGGTTGTGCGCCTGCCACCACGCCAGTATCGCCTTCCTGCTCTATGATCACGCGACCTTGTTGCGTGCCGGTGCCTGTCGCAGCGCTGTCGGGCTTGCGGCCGAAGAGGTCCTCGCGTAGGATGGCTCGCAACTCCTGTTTCTCCTGCTGGAACTGTTGTCGGCGTTTGGTGGCGGCCATGGCGCCGTCGTTCTCGAACTGCGGGTCGTTGGCCATGCCGTACATGTGTAGGAAGATGCGCATGCCGGTGCCGTCATCGGCGATGGGGCCGAACTCATCCGCACGCGGATCACCCAACTTGAACAAGTCGCTCAGGCGGAAGTTGAGGTGGTGATCGATGCGGTCATCGAAGCCGTGCGTGCCGCTAAGCTCGATGTCCAGTGCGCTGCTCTTCACCGCCATCACGGGTATGTGTACCGCACCGTCGCGGATCTCGATGCGGTTCTCCAGGTGTGCGAAGCGCACATCGGCAAGTCGCTTGCGCAGTTCATTGGTATCCACGAAGGGGGCCACGAGCTTGTTCTTGCGCAGGTAGTCGGCGATCGCGAGAAGCTGCGGATGTCCCTTGATGCCACCATTTTCCACGGCGATGTCGAGGGTGCATACAAGGCGATCGAGATCCAGCTTCATTGCTGGCGAGAGCGGCGCGCTGAAGTTGATGTTGGCCCGCGCGCGACCGCTTAGGTGTTGTTGCCCGATGAAGGTCTGCCCGAAATCCTGGAACTCCGCGAAGAGCTGCTTCACATCGATGTCCTGGATGGTGGCTTCGATCGCGAGCGGGTAGGCACTGGCGCTGGCACCGGCCGAACCATCGAGGCGCAAGCTGCCGAGCACGGCACCGTCGGCGGTGTTGAAGGCCATCGGTGCCACCACCAGCACGCGGTCCTTCATGCGGATGGTGCCGTTGATGTGCGTGGCAGTGAACTTCTCGAAGACGAGTTCTTCCACCTGCGCTTTAAGATCGAGTTCGATCGCCGCTGGCAGCACAAGTGCGTAGTCCTTGCCGGATGCGACGCCGTCCTCTCGTTGCAACAGTGCAGCCAGATCAATACGTTGGCTGCGACCGCGCGCCTCGATCCGCAAATGCTCCTGATCGAAGAGCACGAAGGGCACGAGGTTGATCAAGGTACCGCTGATCTCGATGGGGCTGCCTTGCACTTCGGCCTTCAGCCCGCGCACGGTGGCATCATTGCCCGCCACGGAGAGTTCGGCCATGAGGTGTTCCACCCGGTGGCGGATGCCCTTCACTTTGAGTGTGGCATCGTTGAGCGCCGCAGTTCCGGAGATCCTCAGCTGCCGCAAATCCGCGGGACGTGGATCAGCCATGTCGCGCATGATACCGTCGATCCGCAGATCCGCCCGAAGGCGGCCGCTCACTTGTTCCAACGTATCCACACCCGTAAAACGCAACAGATCGGCCAATGCCAGATCACACTGGAGATCGGCTTTCACGGCGGCCTTGGTGGTGCCGGTGGAGATCCAGTCGCCGCTGATCCTGCCGTCGCCGCTATGCGCGCTCAGGTCGTTCACCTTCAGCTTACGAATGACGCCCTGGGGTGAGAGCTCCAGCGAGAGCTCGCAGTAGATATCCGTGAAGTTGGCGCCGCTCTTCTTCTCTTGCATGCGACCACCGGTGAGCTTGGCACCGATGGATAGGGCTGGACCTTCACCTTGCAGCGGACCGTTGTACCGGATAGCGAGGTCCACATCGCCCTTCATCCCGAACCCTGCGAGCGCGTTGCGCGCTGCTGTGGGCAACAAGGTGATCGTCTTCTCGAGGTCCAGCTCGAGACCGCTGGCGCGCAGGTCCAGTGTTTGTCCGGTGCCACTGGGAGCGAGCGCGAGCGTGACGTTCAAGGGCAGATCGCCGATGATCACTTCGCCTTGTGTGATGTTGAAGGCTCCGTTGCCGAAGGCGATGGCAAGATCGACGTGCGCGCTGCGTTCGTCCAGCAGTTGTTCGCCCTTGCGCGAAATGGACCGCAGGTGCACATCGCCCTTCAGCGTCACCTCGTTCGCCTCGTCGCCGAAGCGGCCTGCGAGTTCAAGCCCTGTGCTTTGCGCGCGCACATCGAGTTGCGCGCGTGCATCGGTGTAGCGCACCGTGAGATCATCGAAGCTCACTTGCTCCAGCGCAATGGGTGAGGTCGTTGTGGAAGTGCTGTCGGCTTTCCAGATCAGGTAGTTCTCAATACCGTTGCCATCCAGGCCGGGGTAGAGCTTGGTGCCCTTGCCGTGTATGCGTTGCACGCGGTAGTCACCGTCGAACAGGTCCCAAAGGTTGAATTCAAGAAAGAGCTCCTTCGCGAAGAGCAGCGTGTCGGGCGGCAAACTGTCGGTGCGCAGCTCATCCACCTTCACATCGTGCAGGCGCATGCTCGCCATGGGGAAGCGGGCAATGAGCGTGAGGTCCATATCGCTCACGGTCACGGGCGTGAGCAAGCGCTCGTTGAGTGCGCCCACGAGCTTCACCTTCACCTCGGTCTCATACACGCTGGCGAGTATGGCAAGTGTAGCCACGCCCAGCACCAGCACTGCTGCAAATACGATCAGGACCTTGCGGATGCGGCGTAACATGGGTAAGGTGCGCAAGCTATCGGCACCGTATACCCATCAACGGCAATTGGCGTGCTGTTCGTTCACAGCACCGTGTTACTGTGCCGAATTTGTGGCGACCTGCTTCCGCTTGGTAAGGAACAGCACCTCCTTCTCCGTCAGGTGCCGCCAGTTGCCGCGCGGCAGTTCCTTCTTGGTGAGACCCGCAAAGGCCACGCGATCCAGCTTGAGCACCTCGTAGCCCAAGGCTTCGAACATGCGGCGCACGATGCGGTTGCGGCCCATGTGCAGTTTCATGCCTATTTCCTTCTTGGTAGCACCGTTCACGAAGCTGGCCTCGTCGGCAGTGGCAGGTCCATCGTCAAGTGGTACGCCCTTTACCAGTTGCTCTAGGTCGGCCTTGGTCACGTTCTTGTCCAAGGTGACGTGGTAGATCTTCTCCGCGCCGAAACTGGGGTGTGTGAGCTTCTTGGCCAGGTCGCCATCGTTGGTCATGAGCAAGAGGCCAGTGGTATTGCGGTCCAAGCGGCCCACGGGGTAGAGCCGTTCGGTGCAGGCATCGTCGATCAAGGCCATCACCGTGCGGCGGTCTCGCGGATCATCGGTGGTGGTGATGAAGTCCTTCGGTTTGTTCAACAGCACGTAGCGCTTCTTCTCGGTGCTGAGCTTTTGCCCGCCGTAGTGCACAACGTCGGTAGGGGAAACCTTGGTTCCCATCTCCGTCACCACTTTGCCGTTCACGCTCACAACGCCGGCCTTGATCAGGTCGTCAGCTTCGCGGCGGCTGGCCACGCCCGCATTGGAGAGGAAACGGTTCAGACGGATGCGACCGTCGCCGACCCCATCTTCGGCCTTGCGACCCCGCTTGCTGCTGCGATCGGGCCCGCGACCGATCTCGCGTCGTGATCCACGTTCTTCATCGCCACGCAGCGGTCGATCGGTGCGGAAGCGGCGATCCCCACCGCGTGCAAAATCACCTTCGCTCGGGCGGTCGCCTTCAGTGCGGGGTCGGTCATCGCGTTGTGCGCTCTTGCCGCGCCCTGCGGCTGGTGGCCTTTTGCCGAAACGCTTTGAGTGCGGACTACCATCGGGGCGTGAGCTGCTCGAAGGTCGCTCGGTCCGGTCTCCGGATGTGGGGCGTTCACCACGCGCGTCGGCACCTCCTTTGCGATCCGCAGCAGGCGGCCTGCGTCCGAAGCGCTTGGAGTGCGGACCGCCCTCGGGACGTGCGCCCGATCCGCGTTCACCGCTTGATGGGCGATCCGTGCCGCGCTCCTCGGATGCGGGACGTTCACGGCGTGGGTCAGCGCCTCCTTTTCGATAGGATGAATGTGATCCCGGGCCAAAGCGCTTGGTGTGTGGTTTGCCCTCGGTGCCCGCGCCCGATCTGCGATCCGTGCTCGATGGACGATCCGTGTTGCGTTCCTCGGATGCAGGACGTTCACGGCGTGGGTCAGCGCCTCCTTTCCGGAAGGACGAAGGCGATCCCTTTCCAAAGCGTTTGGTGTACGGCTTGCCTTCGGCGCGTGGGCCCGTTCCACGTTCGGTGCTCGAAGAGCGATCGGAGTCGCGGCCCTCGGTGCGGGGTGCAGCGGCACGTGGTGGGCGGCCGCCCGCTCCGGGGCGTCGGGGTCCTTGTTTGCGGCCTCGGGGGCCGCTGCCTCGCTCAGTACGGTCGGTCATTGGTGGTGGGATAGAATGCGTCCGGTATGTGGTGGATGTACGGCTTCCCGGACGGGTGTAAAATGATGCTCACGAGGTCGAAACGGAGCGCAAGGTCGGTACCGCTAGTTTGGGCATAGGCATTGGCCGCTTTGATGATGCGGCCGCGCTTGCCCTTCTTCACCGCTTCCTCAGGCTGGCCGTGGTCCACAGAACTACGGGTCTTCACCTCCACGATCACCAGGTACTGCTTGTTGCGGGCAATGATGTCCAATTCGTGCTTGGCATGGCGCCAATTGCGCTCCAACACCTCGTAGCCCTGCTCCTCCAAGTAGCGGCATGCCAGTTGCTCACCAAGTGCTCCAATGCGGTTATGCTCGGCCATTGTGGATAGAACGGGGGGTAACCAACCACCAAAGCCCCCGTTGAAGGCCCTAAAATTGGGGAACTTTCCACCGTACGAGGCCCTCTCACCCCTGGAACCCAAACCTGCCATGCACGTTTTCAAAAGCACCTTCCGCCTCTTTGGACTTAGCCTGTTGCTGATCACCAGCAGCCTCGCGGCGCAATCGTTCGAAGGGGTGCTCGAATTCACCAAGACCACAGGGCCTGTGGTGACGAGCTACAAATACTACGTCAAAGGCGACCGCATCCGCATCGAAGAGATCAGTTCGCGCGGCGAAGTGCAGGGCATCATGCTCGTGGACACGCGCGACAAGACCGTGACCGCCATCAGCCCCGAGCGCAAGCTCTATATGGACGTGCCGAACATGCGCCTGCCCAAGGATGTGCAAACACAGGTGCAGAAACTTTCCGACACCAAACAGATCGGTGGCTACGCCTGCGAGAAGTGGGTGGTGAAGAGCGCTGCCGAAGACCGCCAGATCATCTATTGGGTGGCCGCCGATGAGTTCAACTTCTTCATCCCGCTATTGGAAACACTGAACCGCAAGGATGAGCAAGCCGTGTTCTTCCTACAGATACAAGGTGCAAATGGCGTGTTCCCCATGCTCGGTGTGGAACAGAAGATGGACGGCGCCGAAGTGAGCCGCTTGGAGGTGACGAAGGTCGCCAAGGGTGTGCAGAAGCCTGCGTTGTTCGAGATCCCGGCGGGCTACAATAAGTTCGAAAGGAACTGAGGAGCTTCACCACAGAGGCACGGAGACACAGAGAAGAAATTGGCAGCGCACTATGTACCGCTCATCCCTTCGAAGCTCAGCGTAGCACCATCCATGGTGACGCTGAGTTTCGCTTTTCTACCCATCATGAGCGCGCGGTTGTCCGCGACATGTCCAGCGGGGAAACCGTAGCACACCGGGTAGTTCACTTCACCCACGGCCTTTGCCACGATCTGTTCAGCGGATAGGCCGAACGGATCATTGGGGTCCTTGTCCTTCATCTCCGTGAGGCCACCGACGACCAGTCCGGCGATGCGCTCGAACCAGCTCGCGAGCTTCAGGTTCATGATCATGCGATCCACATGGTAGAGCAGCTCGTCGAGGTCTTCGATGAAGAGGATCTTGCCCGTGGGGTCGATGTCGTACGGTGTGCCGCGCAAAGCGTAGAGCAAGGAGAGGTTGCCACCTACAAGGGTGCCTTCACATTCGCCGGGGCGGTTCGTGGCCGTGGGCTCCACACCCAGCTCGCGCACGCTGATCAAACTCAACGCTTCGCCGAAGAGCGCCTTGCGCAAGGTCTCGCGAGCAGTGTCCGATTTCGCACCCACGTTGAAAGGCATCTGCGCATGCAGCGATGCAATGCCCAGCTTGTGCAGTGTGTTGTGCAGTACGGTGACGTCGCTAAAACCGACGAGCCATTTCGGGTTGCGACGGAACGCGTCGAGATCGATGTGCTTGAGCAGATGCACGGTTCCATAACCGCCGCGCGCGCACCAGATCGCCTTCACCTCGGGATCATCGAACGCGGCTTGTAGGTCTGCCGCGCGCTGCTTCGATGTTCCCGCTTGCTGGAAATGTTTGCGCCCGATGCACGATCCCAACTTCACGTTCAAGCCCCAACTCTTCGCGAGTTCGATGCCGTCGTGGAGTTCATCGCGCATGATGCTGCGCGCGGTTGGTACAATGGCGATGGTGTCGCCCGGACGAAGGGAAGGAGGAACAAGAAGGTCGGACATGGGAAAGGGCGACGAAGGTGCGTACCGGCTCGGATCCCCACAACGGGTCGACGGGGTACTTTCGTCGCGCCCTCAACGAAGCGTCCCGATAGTGAAGGAACCCGCCCGCCACACCGTTACCGCCGCCCTCCCCTACGCCAACGGCCCATTGCACATCGGGCACATCGCCGGGGCCTACCTGCCGGCCGACATTTACGTGCGCAGCCTACGCCAGCGAGGCAAGGAGGTGCTTTTCGTGTGCGGTAGCGATGAGCACGGGGCGGCCATCACCATCCGGGCCATGAAGGAGGGCACCACCCCGCGCGCCATTGTGGACAAGTACCACGCGCTCATGGGCCAGGCCTTCCAGGACTTCGGCATCCACTTCGACATCTACCACCGCACCAGCAGCGAACTGCACAAGGAAACCTCGCAGGCCTTCTTCCTCCAGCTGAACGAGAACGGCGCCTTCACCAAACAGGAAGAGCAGCAGTACTACGATGAAGAGGCGAAGCAATTCTTGGCCGACCGCTACATCATTGGTACCTGCCCGAAGTGCGGCAACCCCGATGCCTATGGCGACCAGTGCGAGAAGTGCGGCAGTGCGCTGAGCCCGAAGGACCTGATCGATCCGCGTAGCACGTTGAGCGGCGCCAAGCCCGTGCTGAAAAGCACCGCGCACTGGTACTTACCCATGGAGCGTAGCCAGCAGTGGGTGGAGGAATGGATCAACACGGGCGTGCTCGATGGCAATCAACATCACGATCCCAAGGAGTGGAAGTCGTCGGTCTTGGGCCAGTGCAACAGTTGGTTGAAGGACGGCTTGCGTCCGCGCGCGATGACACGAGACCTCGACTGGGGCGTGCCTGTGCCGCTACCGGGTGCCGATGGCAAAGCGCTCTACGTGTGGCTCGATGCACCGATCGGTTACATCAGTGCGACGAAGCAATGGGCCGCCGATCACAGTACCGATTGGGAGAAATGGTGGAAGGCCGACGATACGCGCTTGCTGCACTTCATCGGCAAGGACAACATCGTGTTCCATTGCATCATCTTCCCGATCCTGTTGAAGATGCACGGAAGCTTCATCCTTCCGCAGAACGTACCGGCGAACGAGTTCCTCAACCTCGAAGGCAAGAAGATCAGCACCAGCCGCAACTGGGCGGTTTGGCTGCATGAGTACATCGAACGCTGGCCCAACCGACAAGATGAATTGCGCTATTGCCTCGCCACCATCCTTCCCGAGCAGAAGGACAGCGAGTTCACATGGAAGGACTTCCAGGACAAGAACAACAGCGAGCTCGTCAGCATCCTCGGCAACTTCGTGCAGCGCGTCTTCGTGCTCTGCCACAAATACTACGACGGCAAGGTGCCTTCACCTGCGAGTGGCAATGAGCAAGATGTATTGCTGTGGGCGGAGCTGAACACGCTGCCCGGCCGAGTGAGCAACGAGATCGATCGCTTCCGCTTTCGCGATGCCATGGCCAGCGCCATGCAGGCCGCGCGCATCGGCAACAAGTACCTCAGCGACAGCGAGCCATGGAAACTGGAAAAGTCCGATCCGGATCGCGTGCGCACGATCCTCTTCAACAGCTTACGCATCACCGCGGCACTGAGCGTGCTGCTCGAACCCTTCCTGCCCCACACCACCGCGAAACTGCGGACGATGCTCGGCCTTGATGAACTGAAATGGGATGATGCCTTGCGCGCTGATCTGATCCAACCTGGCATGCCGCTCGGCAAAGCCGAACACCTCTTCAAACCAATCGACGACGCGGCGATCGCTGCGGAGGTCGAACGCCTTCATGCCATGGCACCCGAAACTCCAGCGTCCACGCAGCCTGACAACCAGCAACCGACAACGGACAACCCCTCTCCCGCCAAACCCAACATCACGTTCGACGATTTCACAAAGCTCGATCTGCGTGTGGGAACGATCACCGCTGCCGAGCGCGTGCCCAAGGCCGACAAGCTCATGAAGCTCGCCATCGATATCGGCGAGCCCACACCGCGCACGGTGGTGAGCGGGATCGCACAGCACTATGTGCCGGAGCAATTACTCGGACAGCAAGTGGTTCTCATCGCCAACTTGGAGCCTCGCAAAATGCGCGGTGTCGAAAGCCAAGGCATGGTGCTCATGGCGGAGGACGCCACGGGCAAGCTGGTCTTCGTGCAACCCAAGGATTTGATGGGTGCGGGTGCGGAGGTACGCTGAGGTTGCTCTCAGGCACCCATTTCCTTGGGGTTCGGGCCGTAGTTGTTCGGGCCCGGCTGGCTATCCGTGCAGAACAACACGAGCAACCAGATGCCGCCCACGAGCGGGATCAGACCCACCAGCATCATCCATCCGCTCTTGCCGACATCATGCAGCCGACGGGCGCCCACGGCTATTCCGGGTACCAATGCGAACAAGAGGTAAAGCAGGTAAAGTGGACCATACCCGGCCATGCCCCAAGCAAGTCCGAGCACATTGTCGAGGATCATCGCGGCAATAGCGAAGATGATGTTGAACAGAACGAACATCCAGTATTCCTTCCTGCGTGCACGGCCGGTGAAGACCGCGTAGTTCTTGATCGCTTTGATGTAATAGTTCATGGTGGCGAGGTTTGGTGATGATGCCACAATGCTAACACCGGCGTTCGATCGGTACAATCGGGTACGACGGGAACTAACCCTCTACTTTCGACCGGTGCGCGCTCTCCTCCTTTTCGGCTTGTGCTTTTGTGCGACGCTCTGTTCAGCGCAGGCGTCCTCGTCGCGCGAAAGTGCTGACCGAATTCTGATCAACGAAGTGTTGCCCGGTAACCAAGGCGTCACCACCGACAGCACGGGGCGCACACCGGACTGGATCGAATTGTACAATCCCGCATCGCGCGCTGTTGACCTGATCGGTTGGCGCATTGCCATGGCAGGTCGGCAGCACGTGTTCACCGGTTCGTTCAAGGTTGCTGCCAAGTCCTATGGCGTTTTGTGGTGCGATGGCCGATCGAACGAAGGCAGCGACCACATCGCCTTCAAGCTCGCACGCGAAGGCGGCGCGTTGCTGCTCATCGCGCCGGATGGCACCACCATCGCCGATGTGTTCAGCTATCCGGCCATTCCCGGCAACGTGAGCATAGGCCGCTTGCCAGACGGCGCGAAAGCATGGAGCTTCTTCGCCGCACCTACACCTGGCTCGCGCAACCCGAGCGATCAGGTCTTCATCCGCGAGCGATGCACTGCGCCAATGGCCTCGTATGCGACAGGCCACTATGCCGATCCGCTCATGGTGGAGTTGAACGGTGGATCGGGATGTACGATCCGTTACACGTTGGATGGCAGTGTCCCCACCTCGGCGCATGGCAGCACCTACACCACGCCGCTGCGCATGGAGGCGAACACACCGTTGCGCGCACAGGCGTTCGCTGCGGACAAGCTCGCGAGCGATCCGTTCTGCGCGACCTACCTCATCGGCGGAGGTCCGGACCAAGCGCTCGCCATTACCCTCGCACCTGAGGATCTGTGGAACGACACCACGGGCATTTACACCACCGGTGCTTTCAACAACAACACACGAAGTGGCAAGGCATGGGAGCGCGCTGGTGTGGCGCAATGGTCCGGAGACAGTTTGCCAATTGCGGTGGATGTGCGCATAAGCGGAAGTGGGTCGCGTAGTGCGCGCAAACGTTCGTTCAAACTCATGGCGCGCGAGGGCGAACTTCTCTTCGCCGATAGCACGCGCACCAATGAAGGGCTGCTCCGCGCCGATGCGGGCCCCCATGCGTTCCTGCGCAACACGACCATGGAAGAACTCGTGCGCAGGTTCGCACTGCATGTCGAAACGCAGCCTTCGGTGGCCGTTGCGCTCTATTTGAACGCGCAGCCTTGGGGCCTCTATCGTTGGATGCCGGCCAAGGATGGCGAATGGCTGAAGCAACGTTGCGGTGCCGAAGCGCTCGATGTGCTCGAAGGTCCTGCGGCCGTGGCGTTGAGCGGCAGCAACGATCACTTCCTGCGCGCACAGGAACTGCTGATGCGCGGCGCACCCATCGACAGCATCGATGCGATGATCGACGCGCGCAGCTTGATCGATCTCGCGTGCTTCGATCTATGGACCGGCCGCGCGGACCACGACCTGAACGTGCGTTGCTACCGGCCGCGACAACAAGGTGGGCGCTGGCGCTGGGTGTTGTTCGATATGGACCTGTGGGCACCAGCCAACGAGGGCACGGTGGAACGGATGTGTTCCGCTGCAGCACCGGAGACGCCGTACATCCCGCAGCTCATCGGCCAGCAAGTGCTGCAAGGGCGATTGCTCGCACGCATCACCGCCATGCAAGCAGCGGTCTTCTCGCGCGTGGCCTTCGTAGCGGACAGCATTCATCATGCGCACCAGGACGAGTTGCTCGCCGACTTCCGTCGCTGGGAACTTGAACTCGATATGCACCACCCTGATTCCACGCTGGCACAAATGCAAGCGTTCGCTGCGGCGCGGCCCGATCAACTCTTCGCGCAACTAGCGCGGCGCACCGGTCGCAAACTGCGGACCGTCACGATCGAAGGGCCGCTCGCCGCACAAGGCCAACTCTTCATCGATGGGCTCCTGCTTGCACCGGGGCGTCAGGACGTGCGGTGCTTCAGCGGGGTGGACGTGCGTTTCGAAGCACGCGCGGCGGAAGGTGGCGAGTTTGCCGGATGGAAAGGGGCCGATGCGAAGGAGGCGGAGATCAGCATCGACCTCTCTAGGACCCGCAACCTGCGCGCCGTGTTCCGCGCCGTGCTGCCCTAGGCGAGCACTTCCTTCAGCAACGAGGCGAAGAGCGACTTGCCATCGGTGTTGCCAAGCCGCGGATCACAAGCGCGCTCGGGGTGCGGCATCATGCCGAAAACATTGCGGCCCTTGTTGCACACGCCAGCGATGTCGTCCTTGCTGCCGTTGGGGTTGGCCTCGTCGGAGGGTTTGCCGTCGGCATCGCAGTAGCGGAAGATCACCTGATCGTTGTCCTTCAATGCCTTCAGCGTTGCGGCATCGGCGTGGTACCGGCCTTCGCCATGCGCGATGGGGATCTTCAGCGCCTTATCGGGGACCGCGTTGGTGAGCACGGTATTGCCCGTGGCGCGGCGGATGAAGATGTTCTTCGAGATGAACTTCTGCCCTTGGTTGTGCAGCAACGCGCCGGGCACGAGACCCGCTTCGCAAAGCACCTGGAAACCGTTGCACACGCCGAAGACCAGCCCGCCCTTCTTCGCATGCGCGGCCACTTCTTGCATGATGGGTGAGAAGCGCGCGATGGCCCCGCTGCGGAGATAGTCGCCATAGCTGAAGCCGCCGGGCAGCACCACCATGTCCACGCCACGCAGGTCGTGCTCCTTGTGCCACAGCCGTTCCACAGGCTGGCCCATCACGGTCTCCAGCACATGGATCATATCCTCATCGCAATTGCTGCCGGGGAAAGTGACGACGCCGAATTTCATGGCCGCGAAAGTAGGATGCACTGCGCAGTGGCCCTTGCACTACCGCACGAACTGGTACGCCCCTTCGAGCACCGGAAAGGCGACGGGACATTGATGATCCGCCAACAAGGTCAATTCCATGCCCCGAGGCTCATTTTCCGGCAAAAAATACCTGGTACCAGGTATGCCGCCTATTCGCGAAGCCGAGTACTTCGGGTCGTCCATTTAAGCCAACCACCATGCTCAACACTCCGCGCAAGAACCTCCGCTATTTCTTCGGGCGACCCGTTTGGCGCAACAGCACGCGCACAGTTCGGGTACACCCGCTCCACTACTACGAGCCTGCCAACTTGCTGGAGATGGAACAGTGCGTCCGCATGGCCATCGACAAGAAGCTCCACGTGCGCGCAGTGGGCAGTGGGCACTCGTTCTCCGATGCGCCCATCAGTGAGGATATTCTGGTGGGTACCACCAAGCTGAAAGCGGTGAGCACCTACGCCTGCGGCCCCACCAACCCCAACTTGGTGGAGGTGCAAGGGGGCATTACAGTGCGCGAGCTGAACAAGGAGCTGGACAAGAGGCGGCTGAGCATTCGCGCCATGGGCGGATTCGACAGGCAGACGATCGCGGGGGCGATCCTCACGGGCACGCACGGCTCCTCGCTCACCTTCGGTGCCATCAGCACCATGGTGAAGTCGGTGGTGCTCGTGACCAATGACCTCGATGCATCCGGACAGGTGCGGTCCTACCGCATCGAGCCCACGAAAGGCATCACCGACAAGGCCAGCTATCCGGCGCATCAACCCCAATTGATCCAGGATGATGCGGTCTTCCACAGTGTGGTGGTGAGCTTCGGCGCCATGGGCTTGGTGTATTCCATGGTGCTTGAAGTGGAAGCCCGCTACTATCTGGATGAAAAACGCGAGGTGACCACATGGCCCGCGGTGAAGGAGGCCTTGCGCAACGGACTGTTGCAACGCGGCGACAACATCTTCGTGCAGATCAATCCCTATCCGGTGGAGAAGGGTGCGCCGGAGGACGCATTGATCATGACGCACCACCGTATGAACATCGACGAGCTGAAGGCTTGGTCGCGCACGGCCCAGGATCTCCGCTGGATCCTCCAGTCGTTGTGGACATCATTGCGCAACCCAACCTTGTTGATCGCCGGCCACTTCAAGATCACCTATTGGTGGCTGGTGTACCGCATCAACCGCAAGCCGAAGAACATCGGCGGGATCCTGGGCGCGGCCATCCGGGGACAGCGCGATCGCAGCTACAAGCAGAAGGCGCACCGGGTGATGTACCAAGGGGCTGCGTATTTCAAAGTACGCGCCTACGACAGCGAATGTGCGCTGCCGCTGAACGATGCACCGCACGACTACATTGCTGTGCTCGACGCACTCCTCGTGCACCTGCGCATGCTCAAGACCGAGTACAACTCGCACCTCAGCGCGCCCATCGGATTGCGCTTTTTGAAAGGCTCATCGCACTACCTAACGCCCGAGCACGAGCGCGATGTGTGCTACGTGGATTGCCCGGTGTTGAAGCACGCCTATGGCCACAACAACATCGTGGGCCGCTTGCAGCACTTCTTCAAGGAGCGTGGCGGCATTCCGCATTGGGGCAAGCGCAACGAGCACTTCGACAGTACCGATACCGCAAGGCTCTACAAGCGGCTGCCCGACTGGCGGGCACAGCACGCACGCTTCAACGCGAACGGGATCTTCTCCAACGCGTTCACAGAGCGGGTGATCGGTTAGCCTCTACTCGGACTACTACCCAGCAGGGTCGTGAGTTCCCCCTTTGTCTCTGCGCTCCTCTGTGTCCGGGGCCTTTCCCAATGCTATGCGAGGGATGCCTCTGTGATGAACCTGACCTCAGTTCGATCACACCGCCTAGCTCTCCCCTCGGTCATGCCGGAAGGCGGGCGGCGCGCTAGCGACTGGGACCCGCGTATCCGACATCTCACAAATGAAAATGTCCGCATGGCGTTGGTGAGACGCAGCCCGAAGGGCGGGATGGATACGATCGCCATTCCTTGTTGAGATCCCGGATACGCGGGAAAAAGCTGCTTCGCAGCCCCGCGTTCCGGGATGACGCCTCCGGCGTAACGCGTGAACGCGCAAGGACGCCCCGTGCCGCAGCCTGTCTCCGCGCTTTGCGAGGGATGCCGCGGATGTGAGCCCTCCCACTCGTTCGTTCACACCAACGGGTGCACTCCTCAGTGTCTCAGTGTCGAACCTCTCCCTCAGTTCGTCCACACCGCGTAGCCTTTCTTGCGCAGCTCCAACGCCAGCCCCCGTTCCACTTCCAGCGCCTCCTTCCTGCTCAACGGGCCAATATCCTGGTACAGGCTGGGCCGCAAGTAGCGCCCGTACTTCTCCACGATGTTGCTACTTAGCTTTTGTCCTTTCGCATTGCGGTACCCGGTCTTGTGTTGCTGCAAACGCTCTTGTGGTGTCTTGCTGGTCATACCCACATACACGCATTCGAGCACACCGTTGTACTGTGGGTTGGCCTCGCGGAATTTGCGGTCGAGCGTGAACACCTTGCGGGAGAGCTCGATGACGTAGACGTGGTACGCGGTGGACATGGCAGTGCGAATGTGGTGACGGATCCCCTTCGCGCGCACCACTACCTTGGCTCAATACATCCTGTCCACTTCGATGGAGCGCCGACGCCCGGGCCTGCTACTACTTCTCTGCTACCTGGTGTACGCCGGGACCACAGCGTGCGCGCAATACGTGGATACCACCGGTACGGAAGGGAGGCCATCGCACCGGCATCAGATCGCGCTCGTGAGCACCTTGTTCCTCCCGCGCAACACACCCTGGCGCGGCGATAGTCTCACGTGCGAGGCCCGCAGCTTCGGGGGGCCCATCATCGGTGGCGATTACGTGTTGCGCCGCACGCCCACCCTACTGTTCGGCATCAGCATGGGCACTACGCAGGTGTACACCGATGCCATCCACGCGCGCAGCACCGGCCCGAGCAGCAATACGGAGTGGACCGTATACGGCGAACACCTGGGCCTGGACCAGCGCTTCACCACCTTGGGCGTGACTGCGGCTTACGAACCCTGGCACTTCCCGCGCCGCCACAAGGTGGGCATGACCATATAACTTGGTGGAGGGCTCCAGTACATGCACTTCGCCGAACGGCGTTTCGTGATCGTGCATGGCCAGGCCGATGCGGTGAACTATTCCGGCCGCACCATCTACACCTACGCCACGCATGATGGCAAGCAGGAACTTGGCCGCAGCACCGGCCACGGCATCGGCGCACAACTCTGGCTTCGCCCCGAGCTGCACTTCGGGCGGCGTATCTCGCTCTTCTGGGACCTCGGCGCTGTCTTCGCCACGCCGTTCAACGCCGAGGGCAGCACGTACACCACATTCCAAGGCAGCGCGCTCAGCATTCTACCACGCCGCGTGCACTTGCACCGGTTCATGGTACGCAGCGGGTTGGCCGTGTATTTCTGATCGACCGCGTTGATGCACGTAGAACTGAATGTTGCGCGTGGGCAACAATTCCCGTTGATGCACTGGTTCGTTCACACCACGCAGCCGTCCCGATCGGGAGCGACGGGACTGATGGCATGCACTGAGCAAGCCGTAGGAGTTAGCGACATGGCACGCAGTGCGAGGAAGGAACTACCCACCCTGTGCACGAACTACACGCGGATCAACCCTTGTTCTTGCGCAACAAGAGCACCAGACCGGCGGCAGCAGCGATGCCACCAACGATAAAGTACATGTTGAAGGCGCTGTCCTTCTTGCCCAGCGTGATCTCCGTTTTGCCCAGGTCGATCTCGGCTTGGCCTTCGTCTTTCATCATGAGGCCGTAGCTCAGGATCGCCAGTCCGGCGATCAGCAGAATAATGGGAAGTGCTCTGTTCATGGTGTGAAGGTTTGGCGGCAATATATCAACGAGCGCACCGCCGATCCATGGCACGCACTTCGCCGCGCGTGGTGAAAACCACAGCCATGAAGTCCGCAAAGAAGAAACCAGCCGCGAAGAAGGCCACCGCCACGAAGCCCGCGCCAAAAGCCGCAGTGAAGAAGAAGGTCGCTGCACGTGGCGCAAAGGCCAAAGCATCCAGCGCCAAAGCGACGAAGGCCAGTGCCGCCAAGCCGGCAACGAAGAAGAAACCAGCCGCGAAAAAGACCATCGCTCGGAAGCCAGCGCCGAAAGTCGCGGTGAAGAAGATGGCCGTGAAGCCCGCCCGCCCGGTGGCAAAAACCAAGGCCGCCCAACCAGCCAAGCCCAAGGCGACCCAGACCCGAAACGTGCCAGTGCCCGCGCGCGCCAGCAAGCAACCACAGGCCAGGACCCTTGAACAACCGACCCCCGAGGGCACTGCTATGCCGGTAGCCGAAACCGCGAACTCATTCGATGCGCACGTGCCGGACGCCACCTTCGACCCCACGCCCGATACCAACGTACCCATGCGCGGTCATACCTCCTTCAAGCACAATGTGCAAAGCGAACGCGTGGCGGCACTCAAAGGCCAACGCTCGCGCATGACCAACCATAGGAAGCGGTGATCGGGCGGGTAGGGCCGACGGTTATGCCTCTGCTGCGCGTAGCTACGCGTAAGGCGCAGGGGGGCCTGTTCTGTTGATGATTCCTAACGCTAGAGAGACGCACCCGGTGATGAATACAACCACCGCTGAAACCCCGTGAACGTCTCCCGTATCCTCACATTATCCCCCAGCTCCTTCGCTGCATCGGGCAGTGCCTTGTACTTGAGCAATAGCAAC
>JBKJPT010000085.1:0-12244 GCA_046595075.1 Flavobacteriales bacterium | reverse complement strand
GTAGCTGCCCTTCAACACGAATTCCATTTCCCCTTCGATGATGGCTTCGAAGGACAGGCGAAGCTCTCGATCATCCTCGACTATGGCGACACGTATGGGCATTCCGGTGGTCTGTTGGCGAAGCTAGGCGGGTGGATGACCGTGGGGCCTCACATGTTCGTGGGTGCCACAAGGGGTGCTTCGAAACGGATCGTGGTGCCCTTTCCTATCGTGCTTTCCAAGGTGAACGTGCCACCCACCCGTTCGGCGCGCTTGCGGAAATTGGCCAGGCCGTTCCCTGTTCCAGCGGCCGCGTGCGGATCGAAGCCGCGACCATCATCGGTGATGTTCAGCAGCACCCGTATACACGAAAGGTCCAACTGAACATGGAAGACCTGCGGTGCGGCGTGTTTGATCGCATTGTTCATCGCCTCCCGCAGCAGCAGCACGATCTCGCGTTTCAGGTCGGGTCCAATGGTGGCTTCCTCATCGCCTTTCGCGATGGTGGTCTGCACTTCCGCCTTCATGTCAAGGTCGGCCATCTGTTTGCCGATCAGGTCGCGGATGAACGCGGCGAAGGTGACCAGCCGATCGTTGCGCGGATCAATGGTCCACACGATGTCGCCGAGGTCCTTGATCAATTCGCGGCTTGTAGCCTCGATCGATCCACGCATGCGATCGCTGTCGGCGATCCGCGTGGCGAGGGTGATCTTGGTAAGGCCCGCGCCAATGCCATCATGGATATCGCGTGCGATCCGTAGCCGCACATCGTCCAAGGCGCTCTGCCTTTCCAAGCCGGCGATCCGCAACCGGTAGCGTTGCCCAAGGAAATACCGCATCAGCAAAAGCACGATCAGCAAGGGCACCGACACGAAAAGGATCCGCGCTAACGTGGTTTGCCACCACCCAGGGATGATGTCGAACGGGATCGCAAGTACAAGACCTTTCGCTGCTCCGGTGATGCTGCGTGCTTCGAACACATGTGCTCCCGGATCGAGCTTCGCGAAATGCACCGAACGCTGAGCGCCGTGCGCGGTCCATGCGCCGTGGTCCAGGCGATACTCGGACCGCATGGCTAGGCCGTGCAGGGGATCGATCGCCGCGAATTCGAAGGCGATGTTGTTCTGGTCGTGCGCGAAACGGTAGCCTTCGGTCGATCCATGCTGTCCGATGGTAGAGGTCGTGTACTCCGCCCCGTTCACTTGCAGACTGCGCAAGTACAGGTTCGCGGCTACCACGGTTGTTGGTTGGCGCAATGGGTTGAACCGGTAGGTGCCCATTACCCCTCCGATCGCAAGCATCGTGCTGTCATCAACGGGTAATAGCTGTGCCACGAGTTGCGGATCGACTCCAACGGAACCGCTCCGTTCCTCGAACACGGTGGTGGCCGGATCGAAGCACACGAGCCCGCGCGAGGTGCCGATCCATACGTTCCCATCGGCCGCCAAGGCCGCATCGCGGTAAGTGCCATGATGTTCCTTGTCGCTGACCCGCACACAGTCGTAGCCATCGTCCTGCGGATGCAGCAGCACCACGCTCTGCTCGTTGGTGATCGCCACGATGGTGCCCTCCTTCGTCGCTACAGCCGTTTGGATCCCGGCCAATTCGGCGTAGCGTCGGGTCGTGCTCAGCAAATACGATATACCTGAGGTCCGGAGGTCCAATACACCGATGCCTTGTCCATCGAACACCATTGCCAGGTGATGGCGATCCAACTGCACCAGCTTTGAACAGCCATTGACCCCGGCGTGATCAACGGCCGGATCGATGAAGGTGAACGTGCCATGGACATCACGGCAAAGCGATCCTTTGCCATAGCACGCGAACCAGAGCGATCCATCGGGCGTGGCGAGGATGTCCTGCACATGGGGTCGGCGTTCCGCGAATGCCGGGAGATGGTCCACTCGTACTTCGGTGATGGTACGCGAGGTGGCCGGCTTTCTGAAAAGCCCACGTGTAGTGCCGATCCACACGTCGCCATGCTGATCCTCCAACACGCTGAATGGTTCTGCTTGCGCCGAATCCGCACCGGGGATGGCAATGGAATCCATGGGCATTCCATCAGTCGAAACCTTGAAGAGCATGCGGTGCTGGTAGTAACGCACCGCCCAGTAACCACCATCACCCGCCTTCGTGAGGATCGCGCTCTGTAGCCCAGAGATACCAGGCATGGGCCCGATGGCCGGTCGCGAAGGATCGATCACCGCCATTGAGGTGCTGGTGCCCAACCAGGTCCTTCCGCTCTGGTCCGCACTGGCTGCGATCGCGCTGATGTTGCCGATTCTTTCCGATCCAGGCCAGGGATCACCGTACCGCATCGTACGTGTATTGAAGGTGCGCAAGGTGCCGTCGATGGCAAGGAGCAGTTCATCCGGTCCCCACGGGATCAGCGAGCTGACGATGTTGCTGATCCCCGGAGCGCCCTTTGGATCCAACGGGTATGGGGTGAACCGCGCTTCGCGCAGTTCGTACCGCATCAATCCGAAGCCCCAAGTCCGGAGCCAGAGCACATCCGGGTTCAAGGGATCGGCCACGCCACCTTGCAACAAGTGCTTTCGGGTCTTTGGATCGGTGCGGTCCAGCGTCCCTTGCAGGGAAAAGAGCGTGCTTCCCTCCTCAGCGCGCCAAAGGCCCGAACGCTCAACGGCCCATATGGCCTGCGGTGTAGCGAAAATGCCTGTGATGGAAAGCTGACGGCTCCCCGTCAAGGTGATCGGCGAAAAAGCGGAATCACCGGGAGCAATTCTCCCCACCACATCGCTGAGGAAGGCCGCCCAGATCGAGCCATCCTTCGCCTCGCATAGCGCCGCCGCCAAGGAGGGCGTCTGCACACCTGGCTGATCAAGGGGGATCCTCTTGAACGAGCTGGTGTTGGGCTCGAAGCAACTCACTCCGCCCGAACCTGCAACCCAGAGCACACCGGCATGGTCCACCAGTAGCTGGGTAATGAGGTTTCCGGGCAGGCTTAGGCTGTCCTCCGGATCATGGTGGAAAAGGTCGGTATTGATCCCGTCGAAGCGGCAAAGCCCCGAAGCCGTGCCGATCCACAAGAAGCCGAGATGATCCACCGCGCATGCCGTCACTTGCGGATCGGGCAACACCGGTCCCTCCACGGGCAGGACCATCGGCTGTGCGAGCAAACTAGAACTGATGATGAGGAAAATGCAGCCGAACCAGCGGCCCACGGACTGGAACATGGCTGCAAACTAATGCCGGAAGCTGGTCAGGGTAGGTTCTTCCATCGTGGTGGGGTAGACTGCGTGTGAGGTGAAGAGGAGGAGCCGTTGATGGTACCCGGAGATGTGGCGCGCGTTGGCCTAACAGCAACAAGCCCCGGCTTCCGCCAGGGCTTGCGCATTGAAGAGATGCGTTGGACGCGACTTACATCATGTCCATGCCGCCACCCATTCCACCATGACTGTGTGCCGGTGCCTTCTCTTCCTTCTCTTCGCTGATGACGCACTCGGTGGTGAGCAACATGCTGGCTATGCTGGCTGCGTTCTCCAAAGCGACGCGAGTCACCTTGGTAGGGTCGATGACCCCGGCTGCGAGCAGGTTCTCGTACACTTCGGTGCGGGCGTTGAAGCCGTAGTCGGCCTTGCCCTCGCGCACTTTCTGCACGATGATGCTGCCTTCCAAGCCAGCGTTGGCAACGATCTGGCGCAGGGGCTCTTCGAGCGCGCGCTTCACGATGCCCATGCCGGTGGTCTCGTCGGCGTTGATGCCTTCGGCCTTCTCGAGCACTTTCTGTGCGCGGATGTAGGCTACGCCACCGCCGGGTACGATGCCTTCTTCCACAGCCGCGCGGGTCGCGTGCAGGGCGTCATCGACACGGTCCTTCTTTTCTTTCATCTCCATCTCCGTAGCGGCTCCGATGTAGAGGACGGCAACACCGCCAGCGAGTTTCGCCAGCCGCTCTTGCAGTTTCTCCTTGTCGTAGTCGCTGGTGGTGCTTTCGATCTGTGCTTTGATCTGGTTCACACGGCCCACGATATCGTCCTTCTTACCAGCACCATTCACGATGGTCGTGTTGTCCTTGTCGATGTTGATCTTCTCAGCGCGACCGAGCATGGTCAGCTCCGCGTTCTCCAGTTTGAAGCCGCGCTCCTCGCTGATCACCGTTCCACCCGTGAGGATGGCGATGTCTTCGAGCATGGCCTTGCGACGATCACCGAAACCAGGGGCTTTCACCGCTGCCACTTTCAGGGCACCGCGGATCTTGTTCACCACCAAAGTGGCCAGTGCTTCACCGTCCACGTCCTCGCTGATGATCAGCAGGGGCTTGCCGGTCTGTGCGCTTTTCTCCAGGATCGGGAGAAGCTCCTTCATGCTGCTGATCTTCTTGTCGTAGATCAGGATGTAGGCACCTTCCAGGTCCACCTCCATTTTCTCCGCGTTTGTCACGATGTAGGGGCTGAGGTAGCCACGGTCGAACTGCATGCCTTCCACCACTTCCACGGTGGTATCGGTGCCTTTCGCTTCTTCCACGGTGATCACACCTTCCTTCTTCACTTTGGCCATGGCCTCAGCGATCAGGGTGCCGATCGTGTCGTCGTTATTGGCGCTGATCGAAGCCACTTGCTTGATCTTGGCGTTGTCATCGCCAACGGCTTGGCTCATTTTCTTGAGCTCGGCCACAACGGCTATCACGGCTTTGTCGATACCACGCTTCAAGTCCATCGGGTTCGCACCGGCGGCCACGTTCTTCAGACCGGCGGTAACGATCGCCTGTGCGAGCACGGTAGCTGTGGTTGTACCGTCACCTGCGATATCGGCTGTCTTGCTGGCCACTTCCTTCAGCATCTGGGCGCCCATGTTCTCCACGGCGTCCTTTAGCTCGATCTCTTTTGCAACGGTAACGCCGTCCTTGGTCACTTGGGGCGCCCCGAATTTCTTGTCGATGATCACGTTACGGCCCTTGGGACCGAGGGTCACCTTCACGGCGTTCGCGAGGTGATCGACGCCGCGCTTCAAGCGATCGCGTGCGTCAATGTCGAATTGGATGTTCTTGGCTGCCATTTTCTTAGGGGGATTGGTCGGGGCGGGAAATTTCCCGCCCTCAGGATTGATCTTAGTTGAGGACGGCGTAGATGTCGCTTTCGCGCATGATCATGTAATCCTTGCCTTCGAGCTGGAGCTCGGTGCCGCTGTACTTGCCGTACAGGATCTCGTCACCCACCTTCACGGTGAGGGGGGTCACCTTGCCGTCATCGGCTACACGGCCGGTGCCAACGGCGATGATCTTGCCGCGCTGGGGTTTCTCCTTGGCGGTATCGGGGATGTACAAGCCACCCTTGGTGGTTTCTTCGGCGGCGGCAGCTTCTACAAGCACGCGGTCGGCGAGGGGCTTCACTTTGGCCATTGGGGTTGTTGGTTGTGTTTAGATAGGGTCGGTGAGTGTGGCCGCGCCGGTCAATGGTCGTGCCGTGCGGCGGCGGCTGTCAGAAGTACGCTGTACGGGAAAATGCTGTCAGACTTCGCTGACAGGCTGGCCCATTACTGCACAGGAGCGGCGTCCGCAGGAGGTTTTCCGGCAGGTGGATCTCCGCCGCCTTCGCCAGCAGGAGCAGCCTCGGTGTCCGCGCCAACAGTGGTGGATTCCAAACCGTTCATGTCCGCTGGACCTTCATACTGCAAACCGGCCGAGACCAAGCAAAGCACCATGAGCAGACCTGCGAAGGTCCAAGTGCCTTTCTCGAGAAAATCAGCAGTGCGTTGTACCCCGCCGATCTGTTGTGCGCCGGTGAATCCAGCGGCCAGCCCGCCGCCTTTGGGGTTCTGGGCCAATACCACGAGGGCGAGGAGCGCGCAGAGGATGAGAATGATGATGGAAATGACCATGGCTTACTTGTTCAGTTGCTCCTCCAGTTCTTTTTGAAGGGCCGCAAAGTAAGCGCCTTTTTCCGGGTGTTTCAACGCCAAGCGACCATAGGTTGCAATGGCCTTTTGCAGGTTGCCCTGATCCACGTAGATGCGGGCAAGGGTTTCCGTGACCAAGCCAACGGTATCGTCCATGCTACGCTTTCCGGCCTCTTGCGGTGTGAAGAAGTGGTTGCGCTGCACTGGAGCAGGGTTGGCTTGTTGAATAAAGCGGTCGATGAGGGCCTCTGTGTCCAACTTCTCGACAGGCACGGTCACTGGCAGGGGGCTGTTCTCTGTTGATACCGGGAGATCCGCAGCAAACAGCCAATCCGTGAAGCGCAGCCGAGCATCTGGTGCCACGAAGGCCAAGGGCTCCGGGGCAGGTGGCGATGGCCTTTCCAATGCCGCTATGGCAGTTGGTCCAGTCGCGCGCAACGGAGCTGGTGGCAATTGCTCCCGCAATGTGAGGTCATAGGCGCTCACCATGGCAGCACGAAGGATCTGCTCGTCCAGGTCTTCGCTGAGCGGATCGTCAGCTTTTGCTGTATTGACGTCAGGTAAATCGTTCGAGGGCGCGGGAGGAGCCGCTTGCTCGTTGGTCTCGGCAACTTCCGGTGCGACCACAGGCTCGGGCTCCACCGCCACCAATGGAGGCAGCACTTCGGACACGAGCGGGTTCTTCAAGGGCGTTGCTTGGGCGGCGACCTCAGGCTTCACCACATGAAGCCGCGCCACATACGGTTCTGGAGTGGCAGTGAGGTCATAGAGCACCGCCCGCGAGGGCAGGTGGGCACTGGTGGTGCGCAATGTTTCGTCGAAGAGCACATCGCCGCTCATGCGCTCGCCAGCAGTGCGCAGCAACTGCGCGCCACTGAACCATGGGTACTTCTCGGCAAGCGCCTTCAAGCCAGCGAGATCCTCGCGCGCCATGCGCCCGGGTTCCTCCAGCAGCCGTGCCAATCGTTCGCGCTCCATGTTCACCAATTGCCCAATGTGCGATCGAAGATATCCTGCGCAAGCTGTTTGCTGATCTCGGCCACCAATTGCTCCTCCACGGTCGCGAGGTCCTGAGAGCTGTCGTAGTCGACAAAACGCGCAATGGTGAACTCGCTGTTCTTTTTCGGTTCCAGGGTGTTCACGTAGGTCACGCTCAGGCTTATGGTGAGGCGGTTGAGCGCTGCGGTCTCGTTGGCCTGTATGTTCACCGGCTGCACGTCGTAACCGGTGATGCTGCCACTGTACTGCACATCGCCGTTCTCACGGGCCAATTTCAACGGTGTTTGTGCGAGGAGCAGGTCGCGCACCGTTTCTGTGCAGACCTGCACGCTGTTGGGTGTTGCGAGGGGTGCACGTGCTTGGAAGAGTTCCACGGACATGGTGCGGGCGTTGCCCACATCGCCGCCGGTGAAGGAGTAGTTCACCCGGCACGAGGTCGCCAACAGAACGAAAAGGAAGATGGCGCTCTTCCTCACGGGATCTTGTATTCCTTGATCTTGCGATAGAGCGTGCGCTCGCTGATGCCGAGCTCTTTGGCCGCGTACTTGCGCCGGTTGCGGTGCTTCACCAACGCCTTAGCGATCAGCTCCTTCTCCTTCTCTTCAATGCTTAGCACCTCTTCCACTTCTGTGTGATCGATGTCTTCGTGTGCGGCTTGGGATGCAGGGACGATGCTCACCGTGCCTTGCGGTTGCTGCATAGGTTGCATCAGCAGTTCATCACGGTACACGGGTGCCATGTTCGGCATGGTGAGCGGCTTGCCATTGCTCAGGGCCTGTACCTGTTCCTTCAAGGCGTTCAGGTCGTTCTTCATGTCGAAGAGGAATTTGAACACGAGTTCCCGTTCGTTGATGCTATCCAAACTTCCCCCGCCGTTCCCGCTGGAAGGAATGAGTGCTGTGGTCTGTTCGGGCAGGTAGCCGCGCAAGGTGATGGCGTTGATCTCTCGTGTGCGTTCGATCACGCTCATTTGCTCGACGAAGTTGCGCAACTGGCGCACGTTGCCCGGCCAGCGGTAGTTCACCATCAGTTGCAACGCCTCCTCGGTGAGCGTGATGGTGGGGGCCTTGTACTTGGTGGCGGCTTGCTGCGCGAAATAGCGGAAGAGCAGATGGATATCCTCTCGCCGTTCGCGCAGTGCCGGCACATGGATCGGTACGGTGTTCAGGCGGTAGTAGAGATCCTCACGGAAGGTGCCTCTTTGCACGGCCTGCAACATGTTCACGTTGGTGGCCGCGATCAGCCGCACACTGGTCTTCTGGCTCTTGCTGCTGCCCACGCGAATGAACTCGCCGGTCTCCAGTACGCGCAACAAACGCACTTGGGTGGTCAGCGGCAGTTCGCCCACTTCATCGAGGAAGAGCGTGCCTTCGTTCGCCGTTTCGAAGTAGCCCTTGCGGGCTTCGTGCGCACCGGTGAAAGACCCCTTTTCGTGCCCGAAGAGCTCGCTATCAATGGTGCCTTCGGGTATCGCGCCGCAGTTCACGGCGTGGTAAGGACCGTGCTTGCGCACGCTGTAGGCGTGGATGATCTTGCTCATCACCTCCTTGCCGCTACCGCTCTCGCCCTGCACCAGCACGCTGAGGTCAGTGGGGGCGACTTGCACGGCGATCTCGATCGCGCGATCGAGCAACGGCGATCCGCCAATGATCTCGAATCGTTGTTTGACAGGTTGGACGTTCATACCACCGCTACTTGTTCGTTCAATGATCCCAACACGATGCCGTGCAATGTGCCAGCCGTGGCGCTCATGATCTGTGCGCGCACGAACATGCCCGGCATGAGTTCCGATCCGTGGAACAAACGTGGCAGGATCACGACGGAACTCTGCAAGTTGCGACCGAAGAGATGATCCGCGCTGCGTTTGCTCACGCCTTCGATCAGCACTTCGTGCAATTGGCCCACGTATCCGGCCATACGTTCGGCACTCTTGCGTTTTTGCAGGTCAATGATCTGCTGCAAACGTCGGCCCTTCACGTCTTCAGGCACGTCGTCGGTGTACTTGCGCGCTGCCAGCGTCTTTGGCCGCTCGCTGTATTTGAACATGAAGGCCATGTCGTAGCCCACTTCGTTCATCAAGCTCAAGGTCTGCTGGTGATCCTCTTCGGTTTCGCCACAGAACCCTGCGATGATGTCCGTGCTGATCGCGCAATCGGGCATGTGCTTACGAATACTGGCCATACGCTCCATGTACCACGCACGATCGTAGCCGCGGTTCATTCGCGCCAGCACATCGTTGCTGCCGCTTTGTACTGGAAGGTGTATGTACTTGCAGATGTTCGCGTAACGCGCCATCACCACCAATACTTTATCGGTCATATCCTTGGGGTGGCTGGTGCTGTAACGGATGCGCAAGGTTGGGCAGGCCAAAGCGACCATTTCGAGCAGATCCGCGAAATCGACGCGCTGCTCGCTGGCTTCATCTTTCGGCGCCCATTCGTAGCTGTCCACGTTCTGCCCCAACAGCGTCACCTCGTGGTAGTTCTTGTTCACGAGCTGCTTGCACTCGTCCACAATGCTTTGCGCATCGCGACTGCGCTCCCGGCCCCGCGTGAACGGCACCACGCAGAAGGCGCACATGTTGTCGCAACCGCGCATGATGGTGACGAAGGCAGTAACGCCATTGCTGTCCAGCCGCACCGGTTCGATCTCGCCGTAGGTCTCTTCACGGCTCAGGAGAACGTTCACGGCTTTCTGACCGGTACCGACCTTTTCCAGCAGGTGGGGTAGTGTGCGGTACGCATCCGGGCCCACAACGAGATCCACCACTTTCTTCTTCTCCAACAGGTCTTCGCGCATGCGCTCGGCCATGCAGCCCAGCACACCCACCTTCAGGTCCTTGTTGCGGGCCTTCAGATTGTTCATCTCGTTGATGCGCTGCAGCACGGTGTACTCGGCCTTTTCCCTGATGCTGCATGTGTTCAACAACACCAGGTCAGCGTCTTCAGCGCTCTCAACCGGGGTGTAGCCGTCCTTCGCCAGAATGCTCGCGACGATCTCGCTGTCGCTGAAGTTCATCTGGCAGCCGTAGCTCTCTATGTAAACGCGCTTGGACATGGCCCGATAAGGTGGCCAAAAGTAGTCGGGAAGGGGGTGGTGACAAGGTGGCAGGGACCTACATTCGCTAGCCATGGAACGGCCGCTCTCTTTGGTGATACTTATCGGACTGGCGCACTTCGGCCAAGCACAGTTCGATCTGGGCTTAGGGACAGGGGGCTACCTGTATGTCCTCCAGGCCACCGATCCAAGTGGGGGCAGCCCATCTGTCACGTCTGAACAGGCTTTCCCGATCAACGTGTGTTTGTCCTATCGAGATCGAAGACCCAGTGCAGCGAACTTCTTCGCAGAAGTGGATTGGAGGCGCCGGGAATTCACTGCTCACTTGGATGAAGGGGGCTTGGGCAGCGGTACATATTCGATCTACGACACCCGTCTGGATCATCTGTACTTCACGTTCGGTCCCGAGTATGGCCGAAGGTCGCTCCGGTTCCGCGTCGGCCTTCAGCTAGGATGGCTCATGGGCGGATGGATGGAAGGCACTACACGTGGCTGGTCTATTTATCCCCCGCCGGAGGGTAATTGGTCGAGGGATACCATCCCCAAACAGAACCCCGATCGTTTTTGCGGTGATCAACGACTATTATTCGCATTCTGTTACAGCCACTCGCTGAACGGAACCATGAGCTTAGCGTTCGATCCGTACATGAGCGTTTCACTTTCATCCATGGTCGTGAGCGAGAACCGCATTCGCGGGATCGACTTCGGACTTCGAATAGGGGTTTCCCACCACCGCACCGGGCGCGGCTTCTGGACACGACTCAGAGCAGGCCCGTTAAGGGTTCGGATGAAGGAGCCGAGACCAACAGATTGAACGGCCTCACTTCGCCTTCTCCTCTTCCCGCACCAGCTTCCCATCCGGCGCAAAGAAGAGTTCGGCCTTCTTCGTCTCGGTCTTTACTTTCACCTTGTACAGCTTGGATTGCTGGGGTGTGTTGTGCTCTTCCACGTCGTCGATCTTCCAACTCGCGTATTTGCCGGCTTGCAGCGCGCTGGTAACTGCGGCGGGCAAGGCGCTTTTCGGGATGTTGCGCTCCGTGCGCACCCACTCACCATTGGGCGTGTAGATCGATGCGTATTTCTCGCCCTTCAGTTCGAATTCGGCTTTGATCTGCTTACTGTCCTGCTTCCACTTTTGCTTGGCGGCCTTGGAGTAGCGCTGCGCAAAGTGGTCGCGTGCAACTTGGGGCACATTGACGATAGGCGCTTGGGCATATACCGAACTGTTGAGCAGGAGAAGGCTCACTGCGATGATGATCCCACGAATGAGCTGTGCCATGTGCGCAAGGTAGGAGCGCATTAGCAGGGATCCTGGATCACTTCTTCCAGATGAACTCCAGGCTCACCGAGTTGATGCAATAGCGCATGCCGGTCGGCTCAGGGCCATCGTCGAAAACATGGCCCAAGTGTGCGCCACAGCGGCCACAAACGGTCTCGGTACGCGACATTCCGAAGGCCCGGTCCTCGTGGTAGAGGATGGCGTCCTTGCGCTCTGCCTTGAAGAAACTGGGCCAGCCGCAGCTGCTGCTGAACTTGGCGTCGGCCTGGAAAAGCACGTTGCCACAGGCCGCACAGGCGTATGTGCCAATGCCCTCGAAGTCCCAGTACTTACCGGTGAAGGCGCGCTCGGTGCCTTTCTCAAAAGCGATGTAGTAGAGGTCTTCCGGCAGCAATTTCTTCCATTCGCTTAGGGGCACTTCCAACTTGGCAGTATCGGTGTGCGAGTAGTGGGGGTTGTTGCTGTGATCGTATTGGCTGTTGCTGTCCATGGTGGTGTTCTTCATAGCGGACTGGCCGCTGGAATTGCCGCAGGCGGTGAGCATCATCGCCGATGCGAGCAAGAGTGGAAAGATGTGTGTCGTTCGCATTTGTTTCATCCCGATCTGGTCGGGACACGGCTGTCGGACTCGATCGTGCTTCATGACAAAGTTCTTTCGTTAACCTACGATCGGGCACTTCGGACCGGATCGGAACCCCGAAAACACCATTTGTCGAAGTGTCGAAAATTTCCTTCCCCTTTAGGGGAAGAGAAAAGTGGACCGGTGAACGATGCATGGATCTGGCCGATAGCACCTTTTATTTGCCGCCCTGAAAACTTCGGGGAACCATGGCCAAGAAGAAAGCGAGCGGTGATCTGGTGATCGTGGAGTCGCCAGCGAAGGCGAAGACCATTGAGAAGTACCTGGGCGAAGGCTTCACGGTACTGAGCAGTTACGGCCATGTGCGTGATCTTCCGGAGCGCGAGTTGAGCGTGGACGTGGAGCACGGCTTCGAGCCCACGTACATCATTCCCGACGACAAAAAGGACCGGTTGCGGCAGTTGCAGAAGGAAGCGGACAAGGCCGGGACC
>JBKJPT010000203.1:0-17666 GCA_046595075.1 Flavobacteriales bacterium | reverse complement strand
CCAAGGATCGTCGTTGCACGCGTGCCGATGATGCGCACCGTTCTCCAGTGCCTGTGGAGCATGATGCACATGCCGTACACGTATTTACTCGCGCACCGCGTGCATTGGTGCTGCTGGCAACGGGGATCGTTCGCGGCACAATGAATGAACAGGGTATGGAAATATCACCGCCATGCTTACCCCATCTTTCGACCTGTCCGCTGTTTTACGCGCCTACGCCGGACAGAAACCAGAACCCAGCCCACAGCAACCGGTAACCGAACCACCAGGCACCACGCAGCCGCCGGTCGTCGAACCTCCGACGCAACCGGAGCAGCCGTTGAAACCAGAACGTGAACCGGTGCCCGGCACACCCTCCATCACACCGGAAGAACGGCCCAACGATCCGGGCAAGGAGCCTGGACCTGTGCGCGAACACCCAGCTGATCCGCAACCGGCCACGCCTGTGGGCCAAGTGGCCTAATGCTGTTTGGATCCCAGCGCGTGGCAGTGCTCGAAGGCATTGCGGAGAAAGCACGACAGCAATGCCGTCTGGGTTACAGGTTCGCCGGTATATGAATGAGGAACTGTTCTACGGACCGCGCGGCATACAAACCAATGTGCCGCAGTAGGAATGGCAGTCCTTGATGGTGCGGATCGCAACCTGCAGCGATTTGGTCCGCGTAAGCCCGCATGTGGCTGTCGGCGAGGTGGGTGTGGTGTGCATGCACTGCCCCGATGATCGGCTGGGCGAAGTGGACCGGGTCCTGATGCAATGCCAGGTCATTGAACCCGATCAGCGCGAAAGGGGAGAGGATCAATTGTTCATCATGGTGAAGTTTCGTTCTTGGTGGCGAAAGTCAGGGTCCTTTCTAAAGGTTCTCGATGGGCGCAAGCATCACTACCGTTTCAGCATCATCGATGCGGAGAAGGGGCCGCGCGAAGTCGGTTGACGGAGTGGAAGACGACAGCATAACAACTACATGGCGTGCTCAAGGCGCAGCAATCACGACCCCTATTAGCTTCGTGCCATGCCGTTCACCGCAGCATCCATGCGTGCCACACCCGGTCCTGTGAAAGGCGGTGCGCTCACGCTTTCAGTGGTCGCGGCGCTGTTGGCTTTGGTGACGGTGATCGTCATCAATGGCTCCTTGGCGTACCGGAACCTCCAGCACTTGAGGGAGGATGCAGCGTGGGTGGCGCATTCGCACATGGTGCAGGCCGCTGTGAACGACGTGCTTTTGCTTGTGGTGGACGCCGAAACGGGGGAGCGCGGTTTCATCCTCACCGGTGAGGAACGTTACCTGGAGCCGTATGATGTTGCCCTTGTGCAATTGCAAGAAAGGATCAACGGACTAAGCCAACTCGTTGGTGACGATCCCACACAGTCCGCAGCTACCCATCGGCTGCAACAGCTCATCGCTGTTCAGCTTTCCATTTACAAGGAAGTGATCGCTGCGCGCAGGGCCGGTGCCACAAGTCCCACCGGCATGCTTTCGATAGGTACGGGCAAGGCGAACATGGACAACCTGCGCGCGCATGTGGCAGGTATGCAACGTGCGGAGGAGGAGTTGCTGCTGAAGCGCGAGGTGACCAGCGCCGATGCGTACAACAGAGCAGTGGTCACCGGAGCGATCACCGCTTTCATGGGCCTGCTCACCGTCGGCATCTTCACCTGGTTCCTGCGGCGCAACCTGCTACAACGTCAACAGGCCGCGGCGCTTTTGTTCGAGCACCGCGAATGGTTGCGCACCACGTTGGACAGTATCGGCGATGGCGTGGTCGCCACCAGCACAGATGGTGGTGTGCTGTTGTTGAACAAAGTGGCGCAGGAACTTTCCGGCTGGAGCCAGGAAGCCGCAGCAGGGAAACCCGTGGCAAGCGTGCTGAACTTGGTTACTGAGAACACCCGCGAGCCGGTGGAGAACCCGTTGATGCGCGCCCTCAGCGAGCAAGGCAGCGTGGAGCTAGCGAACCAAACGGTGCTCGTTGCCCGCAACGGTACCGAGCGCTTCATTGATGACAGTGCCGCTCCGGTGCGCGATGAAGAAGGCCGCATCACCGGTGGCGTGCTCACTTTCCGCGACGTTACGGACCGCAAACGGGCCGAAAGGGCGATGCTGGAAAGCGAGGAACGCTTCCGCCTTCTTGCCGACACCATACCGCAATTGTCCTGGATCGCAGATGGTGGCACCGATGGCCATGTGAACTGGTTCAACCAGGTGTGGTTCAACTACACGGGTAGCACCTTGGAGGAAATGAAAGGGTTGGGCTGGCATAAGGTGCAGCATCCGGAACACCTCGATCGCGTTACGCGCAAGTTCGCCCGGCATGTAAAGGAAGGCATGGATTGGGAGGACACCTTTCCCATGCGTGGCAGGAACGGCGAGTACCGATGGTTCCTATCACGCATGAAAGTGATCCGCGATGCGCAGGGCTCGGTTGTGCGCCTGGTGGGTACCGGCACGGATATAACCAGCCAGCGAGAGCTGGAGGAGGAACTGCGCCAGAACGCCGTGGCTATGGCCGAGGCCGATGCACGCAAGAACGAGTTCCTCGCCATGTTGGCGCATGAACTACGCAATCCGTTGGCACCCATACGCAACGCCGCGCAATTGCTGAAGATGGATGGCGATGACCGCGGAACAGTGACCATGGCCGCCGCCATGATGGAGCGCCAAGTGGGCCAGTTGGTTCGCTTGGTGGACGACCTCCTGGACGTAAGCCGCATCAGCCGGGGTAAGATCAGCTTGCGCAAGGAGCACGTGCAACTGGCCAGCGTTGTGGAGCATGCTGTGGAAACTGTGCAGCCGCTCTTTACCCGACTGGTCCACACGTTTACGGTCACGCTGCCGCCGCAACCAGTGCACTTGCATGTTGATGCAGCGCGTTTGGCACAAGTGCTCAGCAACCTGCTCACCAATGCTGGCAAGTTCACACCGCACGGCGGCACCATTTCACTCACCGCCACCGCTAACGCACAGCAGGTGGAGATCCGCATCCGCGATAGCGGCATTGGCATGAGCGCCGCCCAGCTGCCGCGTGTCTTCGAACTGTTCATGCAAGCGGACACCTCGTTGGAGCGCACGCTGAGCGGTCTCGGTATTGGGCTTACGCTGGTGCAACGCTTGGTGGAAATGCACGGCGGTTCGGTGGAAGCGTTCAGCGCGGGGCTCGATAAAGGCAGCGAATTCGTGGTGCGGCTGCCCGTGGTACAGGCCACCGCTGTGCCTGCGAAGGTGCCGAGCGCCACAGAACAGGCCAACACTGCGCGGCGCATATTGGTGGTGGATGACAACGTTGATTCCGCGGACATGATGGCCATGGTGATGAAGAAGAACGGCCATGCGGTAATGACCGCGAACGATGGTATAGCTGCCCTGGATCTCGCCGAGAGGTACAATCCCGATGTGATCCTGCTGGACATCGGCCTGCCCAAGCTGAGCGGCTATGGTGTGTGTGCTCGCATACGCGAGCAAGTGTGGGGCGAGCACATGATGATCATCGCGCTCACCGGCTATGGGCAGGAAGATGATCGGCAGAAGTCCATCGCGGCCGGTTTCGACGGTCACTTGGTGAAACCCGTGGATGTGAAGGCGCTCCTGGATCTGGTGGGCAACAGCCGACCGGTAGGAGAGAGCGCCGGCCGGTAGCGGCGCTGCCGAGCTGAAGGTGCCTGGAAGCACCGTGCTCTCCAGTGCACTACGGATGCGCGTCGTTCATGGCAGGCCGGCGATCCGGCGGTACGCCGAGCAACGGGCAATGCCTTCATCGAACGACTGTGGCGCAGCGTGAAGCAGCAATGCATCTACTGGCACAGCCCTGCTGATGGCAACGAGCTGCGCAGCTTGCTGGCCGAGTACTTCACCTTCTACGATCACCGGCGGCCGCAGGAGAGTCTCAACGGCCTCACACCGGCTCATCGTTACGTTGGTCTACCGGATACGCGACTACGCACCCTCACGCCAACCTGTAAGCTTCCCCAACGATCACCAACCATCGCATGAAACGTATCCAGTCAATGGGAGTAGCACAGTCGCCAACCGGACCCCGAAGGGCGTGGCCGAAGAGGTGGTCAATTGAACAATGTCTTGGAGTACGGTGGAACTGGAACTGTAAGACACCCAAGGCTACAAGTGCGCCGCGGCGCGAATGACCAGATGACCTGTTCTATCACAGCCGCGATCAGTGATCAGGGCCTTACGTGAGGCAGATTGATCTTCAATCCTTTAGAGATCTTGTTGCCGCTGGGATTCTCGTCGCTCACGTACCGGTTCCCGAACTTCAATTGGCGTGGTGATAAGGTGTTCTCCATTTTCTCATCGAGGATCTGGTAGCAATGCGTGTAAGAATGGGAAAGCCATTGCTCCGCAGATCGGCATAGTGGTGGCCCCTTGCGCTTGGCACGAACACACCGCACCATGGAAAAGATCGCTTCAAAAGGAACCGCCTCTGATAAAGGTGGAGCATTGCGCATCGTGCGTTTCCGGACGTGGGTGCGTGTGCAAAAGATCCGGTCACGACCCTATCACACGGACGAAGTGCCGGGCATTTGGTTCCCCGCTGCGGTGTGAAGAATGAGGAGGATCCACCACACTCTGCTGCTGCTTGCGAGGTCCGACATAATCCAAGGTAAGCGGTGGATGTACGCCATGGCCTGTCAGTCAACATAGGGCCGACGCCGAGGTTGAGGGTTTGCTTTGGCGCACCGTTTGGCGAGACCTTCACCAAACCATTCCTCATGCTCAGCCTAAAAGCATCAGTCACCACCGTGTTCCACTTTCCTATCGGTAGGGTGTGGAAGGCCTTGGTGGATCCGCAGGACGTTGCACAATACATGATGGGGGCGCGCATGACCACCGACTGGAAGGAGGGAAGCCCGATAGAATGGAAAGGCGAGTGGGAAGGCAAAGCCTATGAAGATCATGGTAAAGTATTGGGCGTGCTTGAGCCTGACCTCCTGAAATACAGCCACCGCAGCGGTAGTACCACGGGAACGCGCGAAGAACACATCATCACCATAGAACTGCGCGAGACCGCAGGCGTCACGCATCTGCGGCTAACACAGGACAACAATGCCGATCAGGAAGCATGTGAGCGTGCGGAGAAGAACTGGACCATGATATTGGACGGTTTGAAGAAGTTGTTGGGCGAGGCGCCGGTGCCCAAGCCAGTGGTGCAGGGTGTTGAGCATTAGAGCATGCCGGCATTTTCTCCCGCTGCCAAATACGTGATCACCATCATCGGCACGCTCGTGATCGGTTTCGGGAGCAGCCTGCTCATGGGCGATAGCTTGGCAGCATGGTATCCGACCTTGATCAAGCCCGCAGGCCAGCCACCCCCATGGGTCTTTGGTCCAGCTTGGACAGTGCTGTACATCCTGATGGGGACCGCGGCTGGCATGGTGTGGGGCGATCGCACCGCAGCTGACACAAGCCCCGGGATGGTGCTCTATTGCGTGCAACTCCTGCTTAACGCCGCATGGACGGCCATCTTCTTCGGCCTTCGCATGCCCGGCATTGCACTCGCCGAGATCCTCGTGCTGCTTGCCATTATCATCGCCTGTGCGATCGCCTTCGGGAAGGTGCGCTCCGCCGCTGGTTGGCTCTTGGTGCCCTATATCCTCTGGGTCACTTTCGCCACCTACCTCAACGCCGGTGTCGTGGTGTTGAATTGAGCATGCACTCACGCGGCTTCCGATCTCGCTAGACGTTTGGGTGCTGCGGGATCCATGATCCGGAAAGCAAGCGCTTGGTGCGGCTGATCAACGGTGTTGGAACGAACTCCACGATCAGGATCGCCAAACTTAGTATGGAACGGTGGTGAGACTGGCGATTGCACATAGTACGTGCGGCACACAGTGCGGGTGTTTCCCCAGTTGCGCCGGCAAATCATCCAGCGCGGCGTTCACCACGGTGTTTTTCAGCGCACCGTGCTTTTGATCAAGGGAGCGGTCACGCGCTCGATGCCGGATGTCCTGTGCACGTCGCGCGTTCCCGTTTGTGGCGGCTGCACGGTTGATCGCACCGGTAACAATACATGCTCAAGCCCAGCAACACCAATAGCCGTTCGCGTTCCGAAGGGGTCTGTGTGGTCCATGGCCACGACGCCGGCCTTTTCCTTGGCCACCACCGAGATCATTGGCCGTATGCCGAACCGGTTGAGGTCCTTCAGTGCCACGTGGGCGAGGTCCGCGATCTCGTTGTCCTGTGGCCGTGCGCGCAAGAACGGTTTCCTTGCGCGGTAACAGGAGCAAAGTGCGTTCAGTCCATCGTTCGTCACCTTGTCCACGCGCAGGCGCAATCCATGGCGGCGCAAGAGCTTTCGCTCTTCCTCCCGTAAGCTCGCGAAGAGGTCTTCGGCCGTAAAGCTGTACATCGCGTTGGCGCTATCGCCGTTGTGAAGGGCGTTTATCTTCTCTTCGATCATGTTCATCCGATCCGAGCTACACCGCATGCGCGATGCCACAGCTGGTCGTGCGGCTGCACGCCGTTCGATCAGTCGTTCTCTTTCCCAATTCCGGTCGCGGTGGTAAAGCGCGATCCACCTGTATTCGACGGCTGGTCCCCGGTGCCTGTATCCACGCGTGCGGGATCAGTATCCGCATCGAGTTCCATACCGGCGAGCAAGGTCCCATCTTCTCCTCGCTTGTTGTGAAAGCCGGGAACGCCATGAGACGACACCAACGGGTTGGCCGTTGCATGTCCAGCACTCGCCAGGACATGCGCTTCATCCATCTGCGCGGGTTCCGTCTCGTTGGCATATCCCTCACGCACCACGCGCAGTAGATCCTTGCGCGCGGGTCCAGTAAGCATCGCACCATCCACGTCAAAGCGCGAGCCGTGGCACGGGCAATCCCACGAGCGTTCTGCGCTGTTCCAAGCCACGGTGCATTTGATGTGCGAACAGGCCAGGGACACACCATGTAAGCGGGCATCCTCATCCTTGAACAAGCCCATGGCTTCGCCGTTCATGCGCACCAATCGTCCTTCACCAGGTGCCAGCTCCTCTGCGCCTTCGATGCGATCGGGTAGGAAGGGCGTGGCCAGCAAGTGGCCCACCACATCGGCAGCCTCCTTGGCGAAGCTGGCGAAGCCCGCTACCACGCTCACCCGTTTCGGGTCGAACAGCTTGGTGTAACCCGTATCGCCGCGAAGGAGGTGATCGCAGAGCGCGATCGCCGCGAGCGTGCCCAGCATCATGCCGTTGCCGCCGAAGCCGGTGGCCACGAACATGTTCTCACCACCGCCCGGCAAGCCGCCGATGTAAGGCAGTCCGTCTGTAGGTTCGAAGTACTGCGAGGACCATGCGTGCGTGACTTCCGCTACGGGGAAGTGCGTGCGCACATGCGCTTCCAACGCACGCAGCCGCGCATCGGTGTTCTCCTCGTGACCGGTCTTGTGGTCCTCGCCACCCACGATCAGGTAGGGCTGTCCATCGATGTGTTGAGTGCGGTAGTAGTGGTAAGGCTCTTCCATGTCATAGACCAACGCATCGGGGTACTTCGCCTCATCGCTCAGTTTCACCGACAGGACATAGCTGCGGTAGGGCGCACAACGGAAATGAAGCACGTTGACGCCGGGCGGAATGTGCGTGGCATAAATGAGCTTCTTCGCTCTAATAACGCCTTGATCCGTGGTCGCGGTGATCACATCGCCTTCTTCCACGCCGGTCACGCGGCACCGCTCCAAAAGCGTACCGCCCAGTGCGGTGTAGGCCTTCGCCAAGCCATGCACATAGCGGCCCGGATGGAACTGTGCCTGGTTCGGTACGCGCATCACGCTTTTGAAGGTGCGTGCAATGGGCAATGTGGCCACTTCTTCAGTAGGAATGCCTGCAGCGCGCGTGGCGTCCATCAAGTCTTGAAGTGCCTCGTTCTCCTTGTCCGTAGCGCTGAAGGTGTAGCTCGGCACCACGCTATGGCCGCAATCCGGCGCATGTTGCGCCACGTTGGTTGTGATCATGCCCATGGCCCGCGTTAAACCGCTGGCAAGGGTGCGCGCCGCTTCTACGCCGAAGTTCTTCGCCACGCGATCGTACCCGAAGTCGAGTACGGTGTTGAGGTGGGCCGTGGTTCCCCCAGTGGTGCCGAAGCCCACATTGCGCGCTTCAAGCACTGCGCAACGCAAGCCGCCTTGGGTCAATGCTAGTGCGGTGGTGATGCCAGTGATGCCGGCGCCTACGATGAGCACATCGAAGAGCGCATCTGCCGCTGGTGCCATGCCATTGACGACATTTTTGGTTGTGTCCTGCCAGAGGCTGTGCCGATGTCCGTCGCGTTGCATGGTCATTTGAATTAAGGGTCAGGTCCAAGTCGTTTGTTCGTCGAGATGTTCCAATGCGCTGATCATTGTGGTTCCGTGCCATGAGGACGATTGGGGATGCTCATTTCGCCCGCACTGGAGCCGGACGCCTTTCGCCGCTCAATGGGTCGGCCTCGCGCTCCCAGTGCCGGTGTGCGGCGATCGCGTTGCGGAATCCGGCGAACACTTCCTTCGCCGCATCGCCGTGTACCACACCCGGTGAATTCCCTGAAATGCCAAAGGGTTCGAACAATCCACGTGCATCACCAACAACGGCCAACGCCTTACAATGTCGGTACGCATCGACGATGAAGTCGCGGGCATCGGGCATCTTCTTCCACGTGCTTGCCGCACCCGTCACCGCCACCGCATCGAAGGTCACCGAACTCACGGTCATCAACGCATGGTCCACCTTCAAATGCTGCTTGCCCGCTTTCAAGGTGCCCATGTGGGTACCGATCACCTTCGCCACCGCGCCGAGCTTTTCCAGTTCGTCCTTCATGGTCAACGCTTCAGCCGCTGATGTAGCGTCGGCGAGGATCGCGATGCAGCGCGTGGCGATCGAATCCTTTCGCGTGGTGGCCATGCTCAGTGCCGCCGATGTATCCACGCCCTGCTTCTTCAGCTTGGTGGGTTGCACGCTGTCCGGATCGGCATCAGCCGGTATGCTGTGGTTCAGCGGAGGATCAACACTGGGGATCTCGCCACCAAAGGCCTCGGCCACATCAGCAGCGAGGCGCTTGTCCACATAGGCGAGCAAACCCAGCACGCGATCGCGCACAGCGGGCACTTGCAGTTTGCCCAATTCGAAACGCAACGCATTGGTCAAGTGCGCGCGTTCGGGTGCGCTCTGGCTGTTCAAGAAGAGACGAGCTTGTGAGAAATGGTCGTGGAACTTCTTGGCCCGTTCGCGCACCTTCTCGCCGATCATCGGTTCGGGGTAAGAGGTGAAGCCGCGTTCCTTGCTCATGGATTGGAACGGACAGCCACCGCCCAAACTGTTGGGGTCGTAGCTCACCTGGCCCTTGGCGATCTCATGGCGCATGTGGCCATCGCGTTGGTGATTGCGCACTGGCGTCAGCGGCCGGTTGATCGGCAGCTCGTTGAAGTTGGCGCTACCCAAACGCGAGAGTTGCGTGTCGGTGTATGAGAACAAGCGGCCTTGCAGCAACGGATCGTTGCTGAAGTCGATGCCCGGTACCAAGTGCGCGGGATGGAACGCGACCTGTTCGGTTTCCGCGAAGAAGTTGTTGGGATTTCGGTTCAGCACCATCTTGCCGATGCGTTGCACGGGCACTAATTCTTCTGGGATGAGCTTGGTTGGGTCCAACAGGTCGAAAGGGAACTTGTGTTCATCCTTCTCTTCCACGATCTGCACACCGAATTCCCATTCGGGATAATTGCCCGCTTCAATTGCTTCCCACAGGTCGCGACGGTGGAAGTCGCTGTCCTTGCCGCTGATCTTCTGCGCTTCGTCCCACGCTACGGAATGCACGCCGAGCAGCGGCTTCCAGTGGAACTTCACGAAGCGGCTTTCGCCCTGCTCGTTGATGAAGCGGAATGTGTGAACGCCGAAGCCCTCCATCATGCGATAGCTGCGGGGAAGCGCACGATCGCTCATGGCCCACATGATCATATGCATGGTCTCGGGCATCAGGCTCACGAAGTCCCAGAAGGTGTCGTGCGCGCTGGCGGCCTGCGGCATCTCGTGGTGCGGTTCGGGTTTCACCGCATGCACGAGGTCGGGGAACTTCATCGCGTCCTGGATGAAGAACACCGGAATGTTGTTCCCTACCAGGTCGTAGATGCCTTCCTGCGTGTAGAACTTCACCGCAAAGCCACGGACATCGCGCGCCAGATCCGTGCTGCCGCGGGAACCGGCCACCGTGCTGAAGCGTGTGAACACCGGGGTGCGTACGCTGACATCGTTCAGGAAGCCGGCCTTCGTCCACTGCGCGCAGGACTTGTACAGCTCGAAGTAACCGTGTGCCGCCGACCCGCGCGCATGCACCACGCGCTCCGGTATGCGTTCATGATCGAAGTGCGTGATCTTCTCGCGCAGGATGTGATCCTCCAACAACGATGGGCCGCGCACGCCGGCCTTCAGGCTGTTCTGGTTGTCGTTGATGCCCAGCCCTTGGTTGGTGGTGAGCGTCATGCCTTCGGCTTCCGTGGTATCCATTCCGAGGTCGCGCGATTTTTCGTCATCGCCAGGAATGGGTGCGGGTCGTGGTTTCTTCGAGGAGGGTTTGGCGGAAGAGCGTCGGGTGGTGGCCATTGTAGTGTTTTGGGAGGGAAGAAGGTGATCGCGTGCCGGAAGCGATCAACGCGAAGTGCGCGGCTTCACAAGTCTATTTTCGGAGCGACATGACCCGGCATTTCCCCACGGCCGTGGAAATTCCTCCCCAGACGAGTTGCCTGTCCCCTGCCCGACCACAGTGCACGCGCAACTTCTTCAACTAGGCACGCGATCGTCTGTTCATCTATTCAGAAAGCCAACAACAGATGAACCATCCGGACAACCAATACGCCACCCTCCTAGGGGCTGTGGAAGACCTGAAGAAACAAGGCTACACCGATGAACTGACCCTTAACGAAGAGGGGCTCACCTGTCAAGCTCGGCCTCTTGATCCAGAACAGTTCACCATCGATTCGTTCCATCGCTTCGAAGGACCCAGCGATCCGGCCGACATGAGCATCGTCTATGCGGTCAGCTCCGAGGAATTGGGGTTGAAGGGATTGCTGATCGGCGACTATGGAGCGAACGCGCAGGACTTCATCCACAAGATGGTGAAGAAGCTGCCAGCGCACGAACACGAAGGCCGCGTGCAACCGGTGCAGCCCGCTGAATCCGGTGAAAACGTTAAAGCTTGACCGATGCGCGCCCTCTGGACAGGTACGATCGGTTTCGGGCTGGTCACCATTCCGGTGAAGCTCTTCAGCGCAACACAGGAAAGTGAGCTGGATCTGGATATGCTCGATGGGAAGGACCATGCGCGTATACGCTTCCAACGTGTGAACGAGGACACCGGGAAGGAAGTGCCGTGGGAACGTATCGTGCGCGCGTTCGAAGTGGAAGGCAAATACGTGGTGCTGGAGGATCAGGACCTGAAGAACGCGGCCGTAGAGAAGACGGACGTGATCACGATCCACGATTTCGTACAGGAGGAGGAAGTGGAGGGTAAGTACTTCGAGAAGCCCTACTACCTGGAACCCGATAAGGGCGGCGCGCGGGCCTACGCCTTGTTGCGCGAAGCGTTGAAGAAGAGCGGCAAGGTGGGCATCGCCAGTTTCGTGATGCGCACCAAGGAACATCCCGCCGTGCTTTTGCCCGATGGACCCGCACTGATCCTGAACCAGCTGCGCTATGCCGAAGAGCTGCGTTCCATGAGCGAACTGAAGTTGCCCAAGGTGGAAAAGGTGGCGCCGAGCGAATTGAAATTGGCCAAGCAGTTGATCGATCAAGGTTCGGGCACCTTCGACATTTCGCGTTACACCGATGAGTACACCGGAGCGCTGATGAAAATGATCCGCGCCAAGGCGAAGGGTAAAGGACCGAAACCGACCGCCATGAAAGTGGTACACAAGAAACCGACCGATGATCTGATGGCCACACTGATGGCCAGCTTGGGCGGCAAGTCCGGCAATGCATTCAAGGCGCGTTCAACGGTCCATAGCAAGAAGCGTACACCAGCAACTCCGACCAAGCAGCGCAAAGCATCCTGAGCCATGGGCCTGCAGCAGTACCGTGCGAAGCGCGATCTGAAGCGCACCCCCGAACCCGCCGGAACGAAGTCAAAGAAGGCGCGTTCCTCTCTGATCTTCGTAGTGCAACGCCACAAGGCTTCGCACCTGCATTACGACTTCCGCTTGGAGGTGCGCGGGGTGCTTAAGAGTTGGGCCGTGCCGAAGGGACCGTCGATGGCGCCGGTTGACAAACGCTTGGCGATGATGGTGGAGGACCATCCGTACGACTACAAGGATTTTGCAGGAGTCATTCCCGAAGGCAACTACGGCGCGGGAATCGTGGAGATCTGGGACCATGGGACCTACGAGCCGCTCGAAATGCGCGCGGGTGAAGATCCAGAGAGCATGCTGGTGCGCATGATCCACAAAGGATCGGTCAAGATCCGTTTGAAGGGCAGGAAGTTGAAAGGCGAATTCGCCTTGGTCCGGTTCCATGGTCAAGAGAAGAGCTGGCTATTGATCAAACACCGCGATGCCCATGCGGTAGAGGAATACAACAGCGAGGATGAAACCCCGAAGAACTCGCCGATCAACAAAGCTTTGGCCGCCCGAGGCAAAGCACGCGGTAGGAAGGTGAAGCCGCCGAGCGGGACGAAGAGCACGCAGTCAGCAAGTGTTTCTACATCGGCCGCACCGACAGCAGTCTTGGCATCACCGAAGCGGTTCACCCTGCGGGGTATGGGCAGCGCGGCCAAGGTTGCGGACCCGATCAAACCCATGCTGGCCTCGCACGATATCCCGGCGTTCAATGACGCCGATTGGATCTTCGAGATCAAGTGGGATGGCTATCGCGCCATAGCGGAAACGGGCGGCAAGACAGTGAGGCTCTACTCGCGCAACGGCCTTTCCTTCCTGGAAGCGTATCCGGATGTAGCGGCGGAACTGCGGACGATGAAACACAAGATGGTGCTTGATGGAGAGATCGTCGCACTGAATGACAAGGGCCGTCCTGAGTTCCAATTACTTCAACACGCAGCTTTGGAACCTTCAACACACTTGGTGTATTACATCTTCGACCTGTTGGAACTGAATGGCAACGACGTGACCGGTCTGCCTTTGCTGCAACGCAAGGAACTGTTGCGCAAAGCACTGAAGGACGGTGCGCATGTGCGCTATTGCGATCATATGGAAAAGCGCGGCGAGGACTTCTTCCGCAAGGCCGTGGAGCAGGATCTCGAAGGCATCATCGGCAAGCGCAGTGACAGCACCTACGCGAAGGGCGTGCGCAGCAAGAGCTGGGTGAAGATCAAGAACCACAAAGGACAGGAGGCGGTGATCGGCGGATACACGGCACCGCGCAACGGCCGCAAGCATTTCGGCGCGTTGTTGCTTGGCGTGTACGACAAAGGCAAGTTGGTGTACACGGGCCATACGGGCACGGGCTTCGATGACCGCACCTTGGATGAGCTTATGGCTGCTATGAAGCCGCTCGTGCGCGCCACTTCGCCATTCAGTGAAATGGTTGACGCGAACATGCCGCCGGTGTGGGTGGCGCCCAAGCTCGTGTGCAACATCAAGTTCAGCGAGTGGACGCGCGATGGGCACATGCGCCATCCCGTGTTCATGGGGCTGCGGACCGACAAGAGCGCACGAGAAGTCAGCAAGGAACCCACGAAGAAGAGCGAAGGAACCATGGCCAGGTCACGACCGGTCAAAGCGATCTCCCTCCCGGAGCGGAAGGTGAAGGGGCAGAAGGAGTCAGAGGCAATACCATCGGTTCGACCGAACGCGCGCGATGTGAAAGTGGGCCGCAACACCGTACACCTCACCAACCTCAACAAGGTTTTCTGGCCGGATGAGGGCATCACCAAAGGCGACGTGCTGCGCTACTATGAGCGTATCGCCCCGTTGCTGCTTCCGCACTTGAAGGATCGGCCCCAATCGCTGTTCCGCACACCCAACGGCGTGAAAGGTCCCGGCTTTTATCAGAAGGATGCGGGTGGGGCCGCACCTGCGTGGGTGCCTATGATCAAGATCCCTTCGGACAGCAGAGGTGGTGCGGACATCGACTACCTCCTGTGCAACGATCTGGGCACGCTCCTTTACATGGTCAATCTCGGATGCATCGAACTGAACCCCTGGTCTTCACGCAAGCAACACCTGCTTAAGCCCGACTACTTGGTGATGGACCTCGATCCCAGCGAGCGCAACAGTTTCGATCATGTGGTGGAGGCCGCTCTCGCGGTGAAGGTGGTGCTGGACCGCATCGGTGCAAAGGGGTATTGCAAGACCTCCGGTTCCACGGGCCTGCACATCTACATCCCCACCGGAGGGCGCTACACGTATGAGCAACTCGCCCCCGTCGCGAAGGACATCATGCGTGTTGTGAACCAATTGTTACCGAAGACCACAACCCTCGAGCGCTCACTCGCGAAGCGCGACAAACGCAAGATCTACTTGGACCACCTGCAGAACCGCAAAGGCCAGACGATCGCCAGCGTGTACTGCGTGCGCCCCAAGCCCGGCGCCATGGTGAGCACACCACTCGCTTGGAAGGAGGTGAAGCTAGGCCTCGACCCGACGCAGTTCACTATCACCACCGTTCTTGAACGTGTAGTACGCATCGGAGATCTGTTCCAAGGCATTTCCATGGAAAGCTTCGCTTTGAAGTCGGTGCAAATGGAGTTGGCAGCGTTGCTGCGTGAATGATGCAGAGATCGTCCCGCGTTATTATTCGGGTGGAGCAGGTTCCACATTGTGTGGCACAGCTTCCACTCTTCAACGACTTTTTGCCCTTCCCTTGATAGGATACGCGCTTGCAGTGCATGGCTCGTGGTGAACATGCTGAACTGGCCTATCATTGGTTAGAGCGATCCAGCAACCGAAACGATCACCACCATGCAGACCCCATCGCACTCTGTCCAAATGACCCCCCGCCCAGTGCTTCGTTATGGAACAGAACAGCTCAACGAGTTCCGCGCCATCATCCAACAGAAGCTGGCTGATTCGCGGCTCTCAGCTGACCAGCTTGAATCCGCCTTGCTTTTGGACCGCAGCAATGGCACCGATGATACGTACCGCCATCTCGACATTTTGGAAGGCGGACAGGAATCGCTGGAGCGCGAGGAAGCTGCACGACATCTAGAGCGCCAGCGCCAGTTCCAGCAACAGCTTCAGAACGCTTTGGCGCGCATCGAGCAAGGCACTTATGGTGTTTGCCGTGCGACCGGAATACTGATCCCGGTTGAACGGTTGCGCGCGGTGCCGCATGCCACGCTCAGCATGGAAGCCAAAGAAGCAATCCAGAAATGATCAACTGAAGTGATTCATCATTGGCACGGGTGGGGGCAATAGCGCCAGTACCACCAACGCCAATGCGCAAGAACGCGCGGCGATAACTTCCATGGAAAAGCGGGACAGGGACGCGTCGCCGCTTGCACGCGCAAGGTCTTCGGCAAGGAAGAAGTCGTAACACGCTCAGCTGGTGTCGGGAAGCGCGCTGATCAGAAGGTGAAGAGCGACTGCCGATGATGCCTGCTGCAGCACCCGTAAGATGGATCGCCAGATGTGCTTTATGTGCCGTGACAAGCGTACACACGGCGGGGCACCCCTTCCACAGGAGCGTACGCCATTGAGCACGCCGCGTGCTTGGCTGCGGTGATGTTCGCTGCGGCACGGTGTTCTGAGGGTATTCGAGAACCCAGCCCCATGAACGCCCTCGACGATCAATATGCAACGCTGCTCGGCGCCGTTCAAGGCCTCAGCGCCCAAGGCTATACGGATGAATTGATCATCAATGACGAGGGTCTTCAGCACAACGTGTGTGCGCTGGACCCCGCATTGTTCACCATTGATTCCTTCCACCGCATGGAAGGCCCCAGCGATCCAGCGGACATGAGCATCGTGTACGCGATCAGTTCCGAGGAACTCGAGTTGAAAGGCTTGCTGGTGGGTGGTTATTGCACCATCGCACAGAGCTGCATTGCCATGATGGTAAAGCGCATACCTGCCCAGCACCACCTGGACCGGGTGCAAGCCATGCACGCCGCAGCGGCTGGTGCGAGCGAGAAGGTTTGAAGAGTACCACTGAGCGTCCCACGCGAATACGAACGCAGTATGGAACAAAGATGGAGCAGTACGATCCCGAGCATGGAACAGCTCTATGACCTGCACGCGGATCTGATGTACGGAACGGTGGTGCGACTGGCCGATGGGCCTTGCGCGGAGGAGGCGTTCTACGATGCGTGCGTTGAACTGTGGGGCACCGAAGCCAAACGGGCCATACCACACTCCACCGCCCACATGGTCCGGATCTGCATTGCAAAATCGCGCGAACGTTGCGCAAAGGCGAATACGATCGCCGCTTTCGAAGGACGGTTGAAGACGATGGTCATTGAGCTTCGGAGCAGACGCGCAGAGAGTATGGTAATTGTAGTCCAGACCAGGAGCAGTATGCCTGGCAGTCCGGACCACGCAACGGGTAGCAGAACGATCGCCCCGTACGATACGCTCGGCGAGGCAAGTCGGTTAGACTGAACCGTCAGTGCTGAACACATTCGAGTAGTGCATAACGCGCCTGCTCTGCGCTGCGCGACCGACACCTGATCGCGCGCACACGAAAGGAGATCTTCATGTTGCATGGCTGCGGACCAGAGCAGCATCCAGTTGGCGCGTTCACTGGGCAGATGAACGTAGAGCGGATCGCTTCAATGATCCTTGCGGACGAGATGGCAGTTGATCAGCGGTTCAAGGAGATCGACGCAGGATCACTCTTCACCGTGTCCGCAGCGCACGCATTTTCGACCAAGACCACAGGTCGATGATCGAACGGTTTTCGATAGCGAACATCATGCATGGTCGTTCTTCCACAACAACGCGCAACATGGGGAAGGATCACCCGCGCAAGCGAGAACTAAGTTCGGTCCGCGTGCTGCGGAAGTCCGCGTGGCTCTAGGAGATGATCGGTGAGCGCATTGCCCTCTGGAAAGAGGTCCAGTTGTTGGATCATGAACAGTTCACTTCCTTAAACCCAACACACAATGGCAACGACGACGAAGAACAGCGGCGGATCACAAGGTGGTTCGGACAACAAGGGCAGCAACAGCGGCTCTAACACCCGCAAGGGTGAAAGCACTCCCACCTCCGGCAAGAGCGATAGCAGCTCCAACAAGGACAAGGGAATGGAGAAGGACATGAACAAGGGTGCCGACAAGAAGAGCGGGACCAAAACAGATCGCACATAACCTACATGACCATGGCAAACGACAAGAACAAGCCTTACGGTAGCGGCAAGGCCGACACCAAGGACGAGCAGCGCTCCACCGCGAGCGACAGCAGCAGGCAGAACACCGGTAACGATCGTGAACAGTCCCGCTCGCAAGGCATGGGACAAAGCACGGAGCGGACACCGGAGAGCGCCCGCAGCAACACAGCCGATCGTGATCGCAATAGCTCCATAGAGGGCGCTGGAAGCCGCGGCGGCGCATCGGGTGGGAATCCCGACGGCATACGCGAGGACAGTGCGGGCGATGCTCGTGCTGAGCGCGCCAGCGGAAATGTGCAGCGCGACAACGAAAGAGATCGCAGTGGCGCTAGCCAGCGCGAAGTCGAGGGTTCGGCTACCGATAGCGCCCAAGAAGGATCCGCGGACGAACGCGATACCGACAGCGAGGACGCAACAGACGATAGCACGTCCAA
>JBKJPT010000172.1:0-14733 GCA_046595075.1 Flavobacteriales bacterium | reverse complement strand
GCCGCGGACCTACTGCACTATGACAGCGCCGTGAGCGCACTGGAGATCCAATTGGTGCCGGGCATCGATCTGGACGACGCAGCGGACACGTTCCGCGAGCAGCTCGGTGCGCGGTTTAACGTGCGCACCCGCTACCAGAAGAACGCGCTGATGTACGCCACCAACGCCACCGAGAAGTTCGTAGCCTTCATCGTGCTGGCCTTCATCGGACTCATCGGGGCCTTCAATGTGATCGCCTCGCTCACCATGATGATGATCGAGAAGAAGGAGGACATGCGCACGCTCATGAGCATGGGATCGACGCCGGGCATGGTGCGCCGTGTGTTCTTCCACGAAGGCATGCTGATCGTGCTGATCGGGGCCTTGATCGGCGCAGCTCTCGGCCTATGCATCGTTTGGGCGCAGCAACGCTTCGGCTTCGTAACCATGGCCGATGCGATGGTGGATTCCTTCCCCGTGAAAGTGATCTGGACGGACCTCCTGGCGATCCTCGCCACTGTGCTGGGGATCGGCCTACTGGCCACTTGGGTACCGCTGCGCGCACTGAGCCGACGCTTCCTTCACGCTACCGCTGCAAGCGCGTAAGTGCCGATCACCTCATCGAGGATCTCCTCGAGGATGCGCGGATCCCTTTCGGTACACAGGCGCAAGCGCACATCCTTCACGCTCGGCAGGCCCTTGAGGTAGTTGCCATAGTGTCGGCGCATCTCCACCACACCCTCCCACGGTCCTTTCCAAGCAAGCGAACTGCGCAGGTGCTCGCGCGCGGCTTCCACCTTATCCGTGATCGTGGGCGGCGGCAGGTGCTGGCCAGTGCGCATGAAGTGCTTGATCTCATTGAAGATGAACGGATGCCCGATGCTCGCACGACCGATCATTACGCCATCCACGCCATAGCGGTTGCGGTACTCCACGGCCTTCTCCGGGCTGTCGATGTCCCCATTACCGAAGATGGGAATGTGGATGCGCGGATTGTTCTTCACCTCGCCGATCAATGTCCAATCCGCAGGCCCCTTGTACAACTGCGCGCGCGTGCGACCGTGGATGCTGAGCGCCTGAATGCCGACATCCTGCAAGCGTTCCGCCACTTCCATGATGTTCCTGGTCGCATCGTTCCAACCCAGACGTGTCTTCACGGTCACGGGCAACTTCACAGCCTTCACCACCTTGTCTGTGAGGCGCACCATCTTGTCCACGTCCTGCAACAGGCAAGCTCCTGCTCCCTTGCTCACCACCTTGTGTACCGGGCAACCGTAGTTGATGTCGATGAGATCGGGCCGCACTGCTTCAGCAATGCGCGCAGCTTCCTCCATCGCATCCTCACTTCCACCGAAAAGCTGGATCCCCACCGGACGCTCCTGCTCGAAGATGTCGAGCTTCTTCATCCCCTTGGCCGCCTTGCGGATGAGGCCCTCGCTGCTGATGAACTCGGTGTACATCAGATCGGCGCCGTGCTTCTTGCACAGGGCGCGGAAAGGCGGATCGCTCACGTCCTCCATGGGCGCTAGGAGGAGTGGGAACTCGGGCAGGATCAGTGGGCCGATTCGGGGCATGCGTCTTTGTCCCGTTCACGGGAGGGCCGCAAAACTAGGGAACCACGGGGTGGGCGGGGTTATGAGGGATTGCCCGAAGCGGGCTATCCCAAAGTGGGAGGCTTCGATCAGCCTGATCCGCTTTGCGGATCCGCTCGTTGTTCCATGTCCGCTCATTCGCGCAAGCGCGATCGCTGCCATGGAACAACAAGCCCCCGACAAGTCGGGGGCTGATCGGCGGAGAGAGAGGGATTCGAACCCCCGTTACCCTTTCAGGTAAACACACTTTCCAGGCGTGCGCCTTCAACCACTCGGCCATCTCTCCAGATGGGCGGCGAAAGTAGGAAAGCGCCTTGGGTCAGGCAGGGCTCATCTCCCCGCACATCGCTTCTGCCATTCCAGCTTGCAACGCTGTTGCGTCATGATGGCGGCCCAGCAGGAACATCGCCTTGGTGAGCGCGGCTTCCACTGTCATGTCCGCACAAGGGATGATACCCATTTCCGCGAAGGCCTGACTGGTGACATAACGCCCCTGCTCCACGCGGCCACCTACGCACTGGGTCGCGTTCAGTAGGACCAAACCGCGCTCGCGGGCTTCGCGCAAGGCAGCTATGAAGTCCAAGTTGGTGGGGCCATTGCCGCTGCCGAATGTGGTGAGCACGGCCGCACGTAGATCGGGAAGGGCAAGTGCGTGCCGCACCCAAGCACCGCGGATACCGGGGAAAAGACGGATCACCGCGATGCGGTCGTCCATGCGATCATGCACCACGAGCGGACCGATGCGATGCGGCAGGATCGCCGACCGATCGTACTTGATGCGCACACCAGCCTCGGCGAGCGCAGGCCAGTTGGGCGAGCGGAAGGCCTCGAAGCGTTCGGCGTGCACTTTCACCGTGCGGTTCCCGCGCAACAAACGGTACTCGAAGTACACCGCCACCTCCGGCACCATAGCGCGGCCCTGCTCGTCCTTCGCAGCAGCGATCTCAATGGCGGTGATGAGGTTCTCCTTCGCGTCCGTGCGGATGGTGCCGATGGGCAATTGCGAGCCTGTGAGGATGACGGTCTTGGAAAGTCCTTCGAGCAGAAAGCTGAGCGCACTGGCGGTGTAGGCCATGGTGTCGCTCCCGTGCAGCACTACGAAGCCATCGTGCTTCGCATAGTTCGCGCCGATGATGTGCGCGATGCGGATCCAATCGGCAGGGCGCATGTCACTGCTGTCGATGGGACGCTCGAAGGCGATGCTCTCCAGACGCACACCAACGCGTTCCAGTTCCGGTACCTGTTCCTCCAAGTGGCCCAGGTCCATGGGCCGCAGCGCTCCGGTGCGCGGATCGGCCAACATGCCGATGGTGCCACCCGTATAGATCAAGAGAACCGATGCGCTCATCGGTGGAAAAGTAGTTCGGCGTTGGCCGTGGTGATGCGCGCGATCTCTTCGGTGCTCCTGCCCGTGGCCTCGCCGAGTTTTGCCGCGATGTGCGGGATGTACGCACTCTCGTTCCGCTTCCCGCGGAAAGGCACCGGAGCGAGGTATGGCGCATCGGTCTCCAGCACGCAATGATCCGCGCCTACTTCACGCATGGTCTCGAACAAGCCACCCTTCGGATAAGTGATCACACCACCGATACCCAGGTAGAAGCCACCGAGGGCGATCACGCGCTGTGCAAGTTCAACCGTCCCTGTGAAGCAATGGAAGACGCCACGCAGTCGATCATCGTTCTCCGCTTCCACCACTTCGATCGTTTCAGCGAAGCTCTCGCGGCAGTGGATCGCGATCGGCAAAGAGAGCTCCTTCGCCCAGCGTATGTGCTGCCTGAACACATCCTGTTGTTGCTTCAGCCAAGTCTTGTCCCAATAGAGGTCGATGCCGATCTCGCCCACCGCGCAATACGATCCGCTGCGCAACAACCGCTCTACCTCCTCCATGGCCACATCGTTGTTCTCACCCACGGAACAAGGATGCAGCCCCATCATCGCGAAGCAGCGATCCGGGTGTGCCTTCGCCAATGCATGCATCCCTTCTATGCTATCGTGGTCCACGTTGGGCAGGAAGAGCTTGTTGACACCCGCATCCATGGCGCGTTGCAACATGGCCTCTCGGTCCGCTTCGAACTTATGGTTGTAGAGGTGGGCGTGGGTGTCTATGAACATCGGGACGAAGTAAGGACATGTGGTCACGAAATGCCCGCTCGCGCAACGATCCTACTTTTGACCGCCTCCATGAAGATCCTGGTCCTCCGCTTCTCCTCCATCGGCGACATCGTGCTCACCAGCCCGGTGCTTCGTTGCTTGAAGCAACAGGTGAAGGACGTGGAGATCCATGTGGCCACCAAGAGCGCGTTCGCGGATCTGGTCCGCTTCAACCCGAACGTGTCCAAAGTGCATGAGCTGGGCGATGACATCAGCGAGTTGATCCAGCGCCTGAAAGCCGAACGCTTCGATGAGGTGGTCGACCTGCACCACAACCTGCGCACAGCACGGATCAAGCGTGCGCTCGGCGCGCCCTCGCACAGCTTCGCCAAGTTGAACGTCGAGAAGTGGTTCCTGGTGAACTTCAAACGTGACCGCATGCCGCGCGTGCATATCGTGGATCGTTACATGAGCACCGTGGAACACCTAGGCGTGAAGAACGATGGCCAAGGTCTGGATCTCTTCATCCCGCCGGACCGCGAAGTGCTGTTGTCATCACTCCCGTCATCACACCAAAGCGGGTACATCGCGTTCGCGATCGGTGGGGCGCATGCCACCAAGCGTCTTCCGGAACACAGGTTGATCGAACTCGCCAAGATCATTGACGGGCCGATCGTGATCGTAGGTGGCAATGAGGACCAACCCACAGCGCGCGCAATTGCCAGCGCGATAGGCGGAAAGATCTATGACGCCACCGGCAAACACGACATCTTGGGCAGCGCATCGTTGATCAAGCAGGCGCGTAGCGTGATCGCGCACGACAGTGGGGCCATGCACATCGCCGCCGCCTTTTCCAAGAACGTTGTCAGCATCTGGGGCAATACCGTACCGGCCTTCGGCATGGGACCCTTCATTCCACAGCACCCGGAGCGTGCGCACATCGCGGAGGTGCACGGCCTGGGCTGCCGCCCATGCTCCAAGATCGGCCATGATCATTGCCCGCAAGGGCACTTCCACTGCATGGAGAAACAAAATCTTCGTTGGATAGCTGAGAAAGCACGCACATGAGCTGGGACATCTTCATCCAGGACTTCCCCGCTGTTGCATCGATCGCGGACGTGCCAGCGGATTTCGCGCCGCGCCCCATTGGCGAACGTGAAGAATTGATCGGAAAAGTGCGTGAGGCGATCCCCTTCATCGACCGCGTGGACAACGACTGGCTCTTCGCCAAGGGCGACGACATAGACCTGAGCATACAGTTGCACATGGAGGACGCCACTCGCGTGCGCTACATGGTGGTGCACGTACACGGCGGCGATCAGAGCGCAGGGTGCGTGGCCGCTTTGCTACGACACCTTGGCTTACGCGCACACGACACGGCGACCGGCGAATTATTCGACGGCTTCAGCTTGGACGAAGGCTTATGATCTAATCGAACAGCGCCCGAAGCTCCGTGGCGTCGGCGGCCTTCATCTTACCGCTGAGGATCAAGCGGAGTTGGCGGCGACGCAGGGCACCATCGTACCGCTTCTGCTCCTCTTCATTGCTGGGCACCACATCGGGCACGGCCGAGGAACGCCCGGCCTGATCCACGGCAACGAAGGTGTAGATCGCACTGTTCGCAAGGATCTTCTCGCCGGTAAGCTGGTCCTCTACCCACACATCGGCCCACACTTCCATGCTGGTGCTGAAGGCGCGGCTCACATGGCTCTTGATGGTGACGAAATCGCCGAGCTTGATGGGGCGATCGAAGCCCACATGGTTGACGGCCACAGTGACCACCAAGCGCTTGCAATGGCGGTGCGCGCTGATCGCACAACTGATGTCGAGCCACTTGAGCAGCTGGCCGCCGAAGAGATTGCCCATGGTATTGGTGTCGTTGGGCAGCACCAAGTGGGTGGTTTCGGCGTAGCTGTCGCTGGCAGGACGTGCAGGATGGATCATGGAAGGGATTGCGGCGGTGAAGGTAGAGCGGTGCGTGCGCATACCTTGGCGACCCATGGAGGAGGCCGAACCCACCAACTGGTTGCCGTTGTTGAAGGCGCTGCACCTGATCACGATGGTGACCTACTTCGCAGGCACCTTCCACATCGTGCGTGTGTTCGTGGCACACCGCGAGGCACTAGGCAAGTTCGAGCCGGATCGCGGGATCCTTCACAAGCAGTTCAACACCTTGGAGCGGCGTGCGCTCTACTACCTCATCTTGCCATCATTACTAGTACTGATCGTGCTGGGCGTATGGATGCTGGCGCAACAACCCGGCCTGCTCAAGCAACCCTTCATGCACGCGAAGTTGGGCGTGGTGGCGCTGTTGATCGGTTACCACGCACTGGTGCACCGCGTGTATGCACAACTGAAGAAGGCCGAGGTGCGCTGGTCCGCACTACAGTTGCAACTCTTCGCTCAAGGCGCCACATTGCTGTTGTTCGCGCTGGTGGTATTGGTGATCATGCGCGAACGGCTCGGCTGGGTCTGGGGCTCGCTCGGGTTGCTGGTGGTGGGCGGTGTGATCGCTTACGCGATCGCTTCTACACGCAAGAAGGAACTCCGCGACAACAATGCTTGACATCGGCGACGAAGCCCCGGACTTCGAGCTGCGGGACCAAGATGGGACGGTGTTCAATCTCAGCGATCTGCGCGGCAGCAAGAACGTGGTGCTCTTCTTCTACCCCAAGGACAACACATTCGTATGCACCTTGGAGGTGTGTGCATTCCGAGATGCCCACATCGAGATGCTCGCGCACGAGGCAGAGATCATCGGCATCAGCAGCGATGCCGCGCTATCGCACAAGGAAGTGATCGCACGCTGGCAGCTCCCCTATCGCCTGCTCTGTGATCCCGACGGCGTGGTGCGGAACGCCTACCAAGTGGGCCGCACGCTGGGCTTGTTCCCGGGGCGCGTCACCTATGTGATCGACAAGGAAGGGCGGATCCGAGGTGCGGTGAACGATCCGTTGCGCGCTCGACAGCACGTGCAGGAGGCATTGCGGACTTTGGAGGCTCAGCGCACGGTGTAAAAGAGCACGCGGCCGTCATCCGTGCCCACGAGCACCCATCGCTCCAACAGGAAGAGCGGCGCGAGATGGTGTTGGTCCTTGTTCTCGGGGTGCTTCAACTCCTGCACCACCTTGCCGTCAGCATCCGCCACTTCCACCGTGCCGTGCTTGATGCTGCGCAGGAGAAGATCACCATGTTTCAATTCGGCCTGTTGGTAAAAACGATCAAAGGTGGAATTGGACATATCCAAACCCATCGCCTTCACCACGCGAGGATCGGGCACCCAGCGGTGTTGGATCAACGAAGGCTCAGGCTTCCCGGTCTTCATGCTCCACACCACGCGCTTGCCGCTGTGACCGATGAGCACCGCATACTCGCCGTTGTCGTTGAAGGCGACATGGTACACCGCCGTACCGCCGTCCTCGTTATAGGGCAGCGCGAAGATCTTCTTGCCGCTCTCCAGATCATAGATCTCGGCGCCTTTGTTCAAGCCAACGAGCAGGCGATCACCCTTGGGTGAAATGGCAATGCTCACCACCTCGGCCTTGCTGGTCTTCAGCGTTCGTTCGGCAGATGTGGTAATGACCTGGGCCGTTGCGACGATGGCCGGTAGCATGGCCACGAGAAGCGCCAGCTTGCGGAGAGGGTTGGACACGATGCTAGGAAGTGATCAGGTGACGTTGCTCCCTGAGCCAGATCAGCGCGCTGTCCTTATCAGGGAACATCTGTATGGGGCGACCCGGCTTGTGGTGACGTACGAACACATTGGCGGCGAGCTGGTGGCCGAAGTCACGCACTACGATCGCGTCAGCAGCGATGTACTCCGCACTTGCGGGTGAGGAAGCATGTGTACGTGCCTCATTGCTCATGGTGGTGCTCTCGCCCACAGATACCATCAGCAGGGCTTTGCGTGTGCCGCGCTCGGCGCGTATGGCATCGAACATCAATTGCACTTCTTCGTGACTCACCAAATGATGGTCCCTGAAGTGCGTGTGAACGATGTCCTCTTCAAGAAAGGTCACCGTACAGGCTTCCAACTCCACTGCGTGCATCGTCACCATCTGATAGGGTACGAAGGTAAGGTCAGTGAAGGGGGCTAACGCACCAACAACCAAGCGGCAGCACCGTCGCGTTGCCGAATAGCAGCCATGGCGGCCAATGCCTCGTTGCGCGTGGCGTAACTGCCATAGACAACTGGGTGCAAACGACCGCGAATGGCCAATTGTCGGGCGGGATATCCTTTGCTCTTGAGCTCGTTCAATTTCTTATCCGCGTTCTCCGGCAGCGCGAAACAGCCACCCACCACGTGGAAGCGCTCATCGGATGCAACCGCGATCACCGGACGAGTGGCAACGGCGGTGGTATCGGCGATGGCCGGGGCGACCGATCTCCCGAGGTCTACTATGAGCCGAACACTGTCATTGATGCTGAGCGGAACGGTGCGTACCCCTTCGCCTTCGGGCAGTTCAAAGGGCACAGGTACTTCAACCGGAACGACGGCAGCTCGTGCGAGAGCGGTATAGCTAGGCGGTGGAGAAGGTCGGAAGAGCGTGATGCCGCTCCATCGGGTGCCATCCTTGTTTCCCATCTGGTAGGCCCAAACGGCAGCACCACCGAAGATCAATGCGGCAACAGCGGCTGCCCACCATAGGGGCCTGCGACGGTCTTCGTGCTCCAGTTCGGGGGGGGCCACTGGCATGGGGATCACCACGGGTGCGGCCTTCACACGCTCCACGGGCACTGCTGCAAGCGGCCTCAGGCCGAATGCATCCTTGAGGTAATTGGCGCGCTTGTCCGGATCGAACTGCAGGTTGTGCTCCGCATCGCGGTAGAAGATCCCGACTTGGGGAAGTTCGAGCCTGCCGCTTCGGTCCAAGGCTTCGCGCCAGCTGGTCACTTCGACATCGATCCGGTTGCTGGCCAAATCGAAGGTGATGCCCTCGTGCTTGGCGAGCTTGTCTGCCAGCAAGCCATCGTTCCGCACTAAGTGCCGGTTGAAGCTGAGGTCCTTGGCGGGCGGGTGCACCAGCTTGCGGGCCTCATCCAGCCGCGCGGGCCGGTAATGCGTAAGGAAACCACCCCATTGCGGCACGATCACACAGTCGTGTGCGTACAGCAGGTCGTGGAGGTCGCGTTCGATGGACATGGCGGTGCCAAAATACAGGTACGGGGATCAGTGGCGAGTGGCAAGTAGGCCAGTTGGCAAGTACGGCTGTGGCAACTGGCCTACTTGCCCCTTGCCACGTTCTTTCTGGCTTCCTCCAGATCGGCCGGGGTATCCACGCAAAAGGATGGGTGCGTTGTGAGTCCGATGCGCACCTTGTACCCGTTCTCCACCCACCGCAATTGTTCCAATGATTCGGCCTTCTCCAAGGGCGAAGGCGACAGAGCGACGAGGTGCTCCAACACATCGCACCGGTAGGCATAGAGACCTACATGCTTGAGGTAACGGAAGCGTGTGCAGCGCGCGCCGCTGCCTCCATCGCGCAGGAATGGGATAGCAGCCCGGCTGAAGTAAAGCGCGTCCATGTGCGCGTCGGTAGTGATGAGCACTTCACCGGGATCGTCGAGGTCGTGATCATTGGTGACCACCTGTGCCAACGTGGCGATACCGCCGTGGGCATTGTACAATGCTGCGCAGATCTCATCGATCTGTTGCGGTACGATGAAGGGTTCATCGCCCTGGATGTTCACCACGGCGTCGAAGCGATCGCGGCCCATGATGGTGAGCGCCTCGAAGCAACGATCCGTTCCGCTCGGATGATCGGGCGATGTCATCACCGCATCGCCACCGAGGGCCTTCACATGGTCGAACACGCGTGCATCATCGGTGGCCACCACGACCGCGCTCAACGCAGTGGCCTTCTTTGCTTGTTCAACTACACGTTGCACCATGCTCATGCCGCCGATGTCCACCAACGGTTTGCCGGGAAGGCGTGTGCTGGCGTACCGGGCAGGGATGATGCCGATGATGCGGGGGGTCATGGTGGGGTGATAGGTTCGTACAGGTCGATCTTCATTTCATCGACCTGTACACGCAAGGTATCCCGAAGCCAGCAGTAGACCTTGAATTCATCCGTGGGGCGTCGCACTTCGGGGCTCAAATACCAGGCATTGACGGTAAGCCATTCACCCGGCGAGGTTCCGTCCAAGTGAACGTCCGTGGCCTTATAGCCATAGCTCTCTCCTTTGTGCTCGAAGGTGGTCGCCACCGCAAGTTGGGGCAGGCTGCCATCGGCCGGGCGTTGCACATGGCAGGTGATCCGGAACCACGCATGGTCGGAGCGCGTGATCGAAGCCCATGGAGCGCTCCAAGCCGGCGAGAACTCATTACCCGGATCCAAGCGATGTGATCCCTTGCCGCGGAAAGGTCGATCGTTCGAGGACAGTGTATCCGAAGTAGTTGGCTGGTCATCGAAGGACATCCCGGCCAGCGTGATCCGGTGGTAGCGCGAGAGGTCGGGTTCGCCATTGTCCCCACTGTATGCGCGCTCCACCGACCACAACGAAGCGAGGTTCTCTGGTGCGTGCATCGTACCGAACACCGCTTGGTATGCAGGCCAGGTCATGCGCGAAGTGTGGATGAGACCGGCTTCGTATTGGCGGAACTGGAAGAGATTGAGGCACACGAGCGCTATCACCAACACCATACCCACAGCGCGCAAGGGCCAACGAGTTTCACGCAGCCAGCACAAGACAGCACCCAAGGGAAGGGCCATGAGCGCATAGCACTGCACAAGCGCGCGTTGCCCAAAACTATCTGCGTACCACCAGCAGCTCCAACTGCTCACGATGTACAGGTTGAGAACGAAGAAGGTGCTGATCGACCACTGCAACTGCGGCACGTAACGGCGCAACGCGAAGAGCCCCAGCGTGGCCAGCAGCATGAGCGGCGTATAGATGTACCACCCTTTTCGGAAACTGAAGAGCACCTCCCATGTGTACGGATGCAGGAACTCGAACCCCTCGCCGGGGTTGTTGTAGCTGTTGTAGAGCCACTTGCCGGTGATCCATTTCCAATAGACCAACTGCGGAAGGCACACCATCGCAGCGAGCGCCGCCATGAGCACGAGATGCGAGCGCCATGTCCACAGTGAACGAAAGTGGTCGCGCCAGCGAACAGGGTCCGCCAAGCCGATGAGCAAAGGCACCATGCACCATACGATCTCCGACGGGCGCGAAACCACCAGCAGGCCCAACAACACGCCCAGCCATACCGCGAGGCTGAGCCGATGATCCTGGTACCAGCGGATGCTGCACCACAACACTCCGGCACCGAGCGTGAACAGGAAGTGGTGCGGCATACCGGGGTTGTGCAGGGCCTGGTGGAGGAAGTTGGTGCCGAGCACGATGAGCGCGAGCACCAGTGCAGTGATGCCTTCACCAAAGAAGACCCGCAACACCTTGCGCAACAACAGCAGACCAACTAGCATGGACGCCAACGCGGCAATGATCAGCGCCCATTGGTAGTGTTTGGAGAATCCATCCTGTGGTGCGCCGGTGATCCCCGCTACCGCATGGCCCGCAAGGAAGAAAGGTGACCACAGCATCGCCATGCCCATGGGGTACTTGTTCACCCAACGGCCGTTGGGCAGCTCGCTGATCTGGTACAAGGTGGCGCTGCCCTTGTAGGTGTTGAGCGCATCTCTCACCCAAGCCTCTTCGCTGATGCCGGGGTCGCCATGCACCACGGTGGCGGGCAGGTAGAGGTGATAGCCCAGCGTGTCCCAACTGATGATGTTGGAGGGAGGGTTGCGCACTACACCGAACAGCAGCAAAGCCCAGAGCGCGAGCACTGCGGCGAGGGAAAGCGAAATGCGCCCTGCAACTGCAGGACGAAGACGCTTCCGCGCAGCGTTCATCACAAGGTGGCGCTCAGTTGCACCTGCATGCTGCGCGGTGCTTCAATGGACAAAGGGCGCAACGAGTACACTTCGTTGGTGAGGTTGTTGACGATGAAGGCCACGCGGAACTGCTCCGTGATGTCCATACCGATCCGCGCATCAACTATGGTCGTACCCGTGGTGTGCGTCCGCATCCATTCTGCTGCTCCTGTGCGCAGGACCAAAGGCGGTGGAAGCGTGTCCAACTCAACGAAAATCGCATCAAGATTCTTCACGTCACTGTTGTACCTCACGCTCATGCCGACCATTAGGCGTTCATACTGGACCTGCACATCCGCACGGAAAAGATCCTGGATACGGAACTTCAGGATGTTATCCGTGGGGTCATAGCTCGTGTTGCGGTATGTAGCGGGGGGCTTGATCTGGACGGGCCCCGGGGAGGGTTGCGCGTATACATAGTCCGGTGTCGTGCTGACAGGAAGCGTGTGCGTATAGCCCATCAAGGCGGTGATCTCAAACTTGCCGATCGACCCCTTTCCTGCCATTTCGAATTCGTAACCGTTCACCCGGGCACCGCCGGTATTGTAGCTCTTGAAACCCAAACCGAACAGGTCCTCCGGAGTGAAGGCACCCCACTGTCCAAAAGTGAACTCTACATACTGGTCATATTCTTGCTGAAATACGACCGCATCCAGATAGCCCATGAAGCCACCGATCTTGAATCCTTGCTTCAACCCACCCTCGATGCTCCAGCTCTGTTCCGGCTTCAGGTCAGGATTGGGATATATGCGAAGCTGACCGACACTTGTGCTGATGAAGCGCTCACCGATCGTGGGGTAGCGGAAACCCTGGCCATAGCTAGCGCGAACGTAAGTAGCCCGCAAGACGCGATAAGTTGCTCCGGCGCGAAAGACCGGTTGCGCAGCCACATCATTATTTACTGCAAACTGCTCGTAACGCACACCCGTCGAGAGAAAGAGCTTTTCCTTGAACAGCTTCTTGTCCACTTGGCCGTAACCCGCCAAGTTCATGGCATCGTTTACCCCGTTGGCGTCCGCATTGCCATTGTACAATTCCGACCGTGAGGAAACGTTGCGAACCAGCATGCCTCCCGTAAGCATTGTCTCTCCGAAGAGATCCACTTTCTGCTGCACCTGGTATTCAGCGTGCAATGTGTTGTTGCTGTTATCCTGACCGTTGTCGTTGTCGAAGATCTGGCGATGGTAGCGAGTGCGAAGGCTATGTCGCGTTCCTGCCGCAGAGTAATAATTGATGAACGGATCGATGTAGTACTGTGTCCCTAAAGTGCGGGTCACTGTCGCGGGTTCAGGTCGGAACAAGCCCTGATCCGTGTCGTCCCAAATGAAGACGCTCGTACTCCTGCTCTTCATCACATTGCCGTTCACGCCGAAGTTGAGGCCTGGTATGCTCTTGGAACGCCAGCGTAAATTGGCATTGAAGCGCGCGCGGTGCTCATATCCACCGGGACCTAGGCGAAAAGAGTCGACTGCTATGCTGTCCGCTGAGATCCGTTCCGGACCTACATAGCCGTTATCACTGAATGCATTGCCACCGAAAACCAGGTCTAACTGGCCAAGCTTCCGAGAATGAAAGAAGTTGGCACCACCGAAGACAGGGTTGTTGTCTCCCCACCAGTTCGCCGGCTCATGCCCGGGCACATCATAGATGCCCGCAAACGTTGTCACGCGCGTTTGCGGCTCACTGCGGGGGTATGCTGTACGTACATTGATGACCCCGCCCAGCGCCGCGCTGCCGTAGAGCACGCTACTTGCACCCTTGATCACTTCCACTTGTTCCAGGTTCTCGATCGGCAGGAAAGTCCAGTTGGGCCTGCCGATGTCGCCGCTAAGGATGGGGATATCATCAACCAGCACTTGAACCCGGCTTCCAGCTCCGTAGCTGAAACCGCTACCCGCACGTATCTGCGGCTCCTCGTCCACGATCACCACGCCCGGCACTTGATCCAGCGCTTGGTCCATGCTCACGATGTTCTTGTTGCGGATCAAGTCGGATTGCAGCACGCTCATGCTCTGCGTCACCTCGCCCACGCGCTGCTCGAATCGCCCCGCGCTCACCACCACCATGTCCAATTGGGAGGCCGCGATCGCGAGCTTCATGTCCAGCGTGCGCTTCTCTCCTGTGGCAAGCGATACCGCTACGGCACGCGTGGTGTAGCCGATGAAGCTGAAGGTGATGCGGTGCTCACCGGCAGGGATCGTGAGCGCGTACGCCCCGTTCACATCGGTGGCCGCACCCTTGCCCGGCGCGTACACCACGTTCACGCCGATCAACCCTTCGCCGGAGATCGCATCGGTGACCTTGCCTTGGAGTATGGCATCCTGTGCGGAACAGCACCAAGTGATCGCGCACGTTAGCACAGCGGTGGAGATCCTCTTCATGGGGCTGGCAGGTATTGCTCCAAAGAAAGGAGGATCGGTGGTTCCAGCCGAAGCGAACCGAAGTTCAGGGGGCCGGGTCGACGAAATTACCTAGGCTCCTACCTTGTCCGCATGGACGACCAACAGTGGATCCATCGCATCGCCCTTTCGATGCTGAAGGGCATAGGCCCGGTGAACGCGCGCAATTTAGTGGCGTATTGCGGCGGCGTGGATCCACTCTTCACGGACAAGAAACTGAAGAACACCCTGGAGAAGGTGCCGGGTATCGGGCCCAAATTGATCGCTTCGATCACCGACAAGAAGGTGCTGCCCGCCGCAGAGAAGGAACTGGAATACGTGCACAAGCACAAGCTGCGCATGCTCTTCTACCTCGATGTAGAATACCCGCGGCGACTGAAGCATGCCGAGGATGCGCCGGTGCTGCTCTTCGCGAAGGGCAACGCGGCATTCGATGCTACGCACACTGTGAGCATCGTTGGCACGCGCACGCCGAGCGAAGCCGGAAAGCGCCTGTGCGTGGAACTCGTGGAAGGCCTGAAGGAAGTGAACGCCACCATTGTCAGCGGCCTTGCTTATGGCATCGACATCGTAGCACACCGCAGCGCGCTGAAGAACGACATGCCCACGATCGGCTGCGTAGCGCATGGGTTGGACAAGCTGTACCCCGGTGATCACTCACCTACCGCGAAGGAGATGATGAAGGATGGCGCGCTAGTGAGCGAACTGCCCAGTGGCTCGCCATTCGCACCCGGCAACTTCCCGGCGCGCAACCGCATCATCGCAGGCTTGAGCGATTGCACCATCGTGGTG
>JBKJPT010000241.1:0-9607 GCA_046595075.1 Flavobacteriales bacterium | reverse complement strand
GAAGACCACAAAGCCGTTCACCGTGCAGGCCAGGCCAGCACAGCCACAGGTGGGGCTGCTGCCGAGTTGGTCCGCAGTGGTGTTGGGGTTGCCGTCGTTGCAGGGGTCACCGGGGTTGCCGTTGGCCACCGTCGGGCATACGTCGCAGGCATCACCAGCGGCGTCGCCGTCGGTGTTGGTTTGCGCAGGATTGCTCACGGTCGCGCAGTTGTCGCCCGGGTTGCACACGTTGTCATTGTCCGGATCATCCGTGTTGCCGGGGCTGTCGTTGCAGTCCGTGGTGGTTCCGCCGGCACAACCAGAGTTGCCGTTGGTGCCATTACCGAATCCGTCGCCATCCTGATCCACGCAGGTGTCGCAGGCATCGCCGACCGTATCGAGATCGATATCGGCTTGCGTGTTGTTGGCAACAGCGGGACAGTTGTCGCACACATCACCGAAGTTGTCGCCATCAGCGTTGGCTTGACCCACGTTGGAGGTGTTCACGCAATTGTCGCACGCATCACCTACGCCGTCCGTGTCGATATCGGACTGAGAGACGTTCGAAACGGTCGGGCAATTATCCGTGCCGTCGTTGCATACACCATCACCATCCGCATCGTTGATCGTGACCGTCACGTTCGCTGATGCATCCGTACAAGGTGCATTGCTCACAGTCCATGTGAGCGTCAGAGGACCAGCGCCACCGGTGTGTGTGAAGGTGGAGTTCGGATCGGTGTTATTGGAGAAGGTTCCAGTTCCACCAGCCACTGTCCATAGACCCGTCGCAGGAGAGGTGGGCGTATTGCCACCCAACATCCCTGTCGTAGTAAGCGGACAGATCGTTTGTGGGCCACCAGTTGATGCCGTGGGTGCAGTGCGTACATCCACGTTCACCATGGAAGAAGAGGTGCAACCGTTACCAGCCGTGTATGTTACGGTGTATGCACCACCAGCAGGGCCAGCAGCGAATGGCGCTGGGTTCTGCGCGGCAGAGGTGTACGCATTCGGTCCGGTCCAGCCGTAGTTTACGACAGGGGAGAATCGGAAGGCTTCGTTGGCCACGGTCGTCCATGTGCCTACGTTGCGGCCAGGAGCAGCGGTACCACGGGTACCACCTAGGTTCTCTACGCCGATCACCTTGTTCATGAGGGGGGCGTTGATCCCATTACCACCCACATGCACTTCGATCACGTTGGTTCCCTCGTACAACCAGATCTGCGAAGTCTGCAGATCAGTTGTGCCGAAGAGGGTCGCGGCCTGATGGCTTACCACGAAAATCCTGTTAGGGGCTGTCCCATTGGTGAAGTAGCGGAGCACACCGGTACCGGTGGCGTAGTTCATATCCAACCATGGGCCAGCGATGTAGTTATCCATCGCGCCGCCCGCAGTGGGGATCGTGTTGCCCAACGGATTGAAGGCGGCGGATGCGCTGGAGAACTGGATGTTCCCGTTGCTCGACACGTTGCACGTGGCGTAGTTGTTCCCGTAGAAGTTGAACGAGAACCCGATGGGCACGTTCGAGGTAACGGCATCATCCGAACCCGCAGGCGCTGTGTAGATCACCGTGGGAGTACCGGACGGCGTTACGTTCGCGTAGGTGATCGTGGACACACCGTAATTGAACGCCGAGTTCGTTGTAGCAGCGGTTGAAGCCAGCGTGAGGGAACTGCCATTGCAGATCGGGTTCGGCGTAGCCGATGCCGTACCTGCTGTTGGGTTCGCGTTCACAACTGCGCTTCCGGTCATTGTGGTCGAGCAACCAGCACCGGTGCCGATCACCGTGTATGTACCAGCGGTGCTCTGTAAGCCGAACGAGATCGAGTTGCCTGTTGAACCACCGACCGGTGCTCCACTAGCCACACCATCGAGGTACATCTGGTAGCTCACACCCGTGGTGGAGTTGGCAACGCCAACAGTTACACCTACCGATGCGCATGCCGTGCCACCTGTAACCGCATAGGCCGTAGGAACAGGGTTCACCGTAAATGTGCCGAGGGAAGCTGTGCCTCCAGCGGTGGTCACCGCAATGTTACCCGTTGTACCTGCACCAACGTTTGCTGTGATCTGCGTGGTGGAGTTCACCACGTATGATGCTGCTGCCGTGCCGCCGATGGTAACCGCAGTAACACCCGTGAAGTTGGTACCTGTGATCACCACGGAGACAGTGTTCGCACAGCCACTGGTTGGTGTGAAATTGCTGATCGTGGGAGGAACCGGTGCGCAGGTCAAGGTGAAGTTCACCGCGCCGCCGCCGGTGCCTTCCGGATCGAGCATGATGTAATACTGCGTTCCGGCGGTCATCGCGATGTTCACGTTGGCATTGCCAAGGTTCGCACCAGTGATGTCGTCGATACAGGACCAGCCAGTTCCGCTGCAGCCACCAGAAGATGGCTTGAAGAAGTAATCGATGTAACCGAAGCTCGAAGCTTGGCTGATCTTATAGTTCCCCGTGGTTGGAGGGGTGTAGGTGTAGATCTTCTCCTGCCCAGGTGTACTGAATCCGCAAGAAGTAGCAGGTGGGTTGTAGGCACCCGTGCCCGCGGCAATTGTCAATGCATTGGCGGTACCACAAGCTGCAAGAGCTGTAATGCTCGCGCAGGGGTCGAACACGACCAAATTGGCACGGTATGACATGCGCTGAGTGGTGCTCAATGCGCCACAGCTAAACTGTGCAAGATGGATGTAATAGGTGCCGGTCGTAGTTGGCGTGTAGGTGACCAACGCATTCACGCCGCAAACGTCGTCGGCGCTTGCGACAATTGTACTTGCCGAGTTATAGATCCTCAAGTAAGTGTCGGAGGCAGTTCCACCTTCCGATACGCAATTGGAAAAGGTGTAAGAAGTGCCTGCGGTCAACGTAGAAGACCAATAATGCGCCGCGCCTGCTGCCACAATTGCTGTCAATTGGTAAGTACCCGTCGGGGTAATTACGCCTTGGTTGGTAGAAGCAATGCACGGTGTGAACGGAGCGATCGCCCTGTAGGAGATCCGCTGGGATGTAGCAAGACCCCCGCAGCTAAACTGTGCAAGATGCACGTAATAGGTGCCCGTAACTGTAGGCGTGTAGCTCACCAGAGCATTGACTCCGCAATTGTCGTCGCCACTTGCGACAAGTGTACTTACCGAGTTATAGATCCTCAAGTAAGTATCGGAGGCAGTGCCACCTTCTGTTGTACAGTTGGACCAAGTGTACGCCGTACCGGCCGTTAAGGTGGTCGTGTAATAGTGCGCGGAACCGGCAGCAAGTACAGCACCTAGCTGGTAGGTAGGAGTGTAGCCCGACAAGGTTCCTGCATTGGTCGAGGCGATGCAGAATGTTTGGGCATTTGCGTTCGACCACAACCCGGAAGCCGCCAATAAGGCAAGCCCGCCGAGCAGTCGCCGTGCTTTCCGGAACGGCGAGGTCCATGTGTTTCGACAATTCATGTTGTTGGGTTTTGGGTTTTCGTTTTCTGAGTAGAGCTGGATCACATGGCCGGGGATCCTTCGGTTGGTAAGGCTGGGCAGCCTGCTGGTACTAGGAATTGTTCTCTACAAAAGCACGGGAATACGCCGGGACCGTTAGAGTTGGAGGCTGTTTGTTCTGGAGAGGGGAGGGTCCCGATTTCCTATGGGCTGTGAAATGTATGTGGATCCCGGGCGTTCATCCAAGCGTTCTGTCTGTTTAGCCACACTTATTTCCTGTTTATCGAGAAATATTTTCAACATGCGGCGGGCACGCTGTGCAGAACGGGGAGGCAACCGTGTGGTCATGCGCCCGTAGCTGGGCGTTCACGCACCGGCCATTGGGCAAGCCCTGTGGGTCAATTCCTCACGTCGTTGTTGCTAAATGCAGGAAACCCCGCCCTTTTCAAGATGGGGGTTCCGCTAGGTATTTGTCGTGCCTTACGGCTCGATGATGAGTCGCTGGGTGTACACTACGATACCCGCCATCCCATAGGGTCGGCCGCAGTGATGTTGACCATGAACATGTCCACGGCGGATCTGCCATTTTTCCCCGCTGGTCATTCGCGGTCAGCCCCTGGGTATTGAAGGTCAGCGGCAGACCTTCAAAGGATTTCCGCTGGGTATTGAAAGACAGCGGCTGACTTTCAAAGGTTTTTCAAAAACCTTCAAAGGTTTTCCGCTGGGTATTGAAAGTCAGCGGCTGACTTTCAAGAGTTTTTCAATAAACGTCAAAGGTTTTCCGCTGGGTTTGAAAGGTCAGGCGCCGGTTGAGTACGAAATACGCGGCCGAACAGCCGATCAGGTTGCCGGAGCGCCCGGCCTGGCCCAAGGCACCGGCCCTTGCCACCGCGCAAAACAGCAAGTACCATGAGACAGGCAGGAGCCGGAATAACCGGATTGAGCCCCACCGACAAGGTGGCCAAGGCGCTGCTGGTGGAGACCAAGTTGACCGGCAACCTCGACTTCCCCACACCCGATCCCACGCTTTTGGAGCTGAAGGCGGGACGTGAGAAGCTGGAGACCGCGATCAGTGATGCTGCCGGTGGCGACCATGCGAAGATCTTCGCACGCAACCTGGCCGAGGCCTCACTGGACGATCTGCTCTTTCGAATGGCGTTGTACGTGACCAATACAGCCGCCGGCAATGAGCTGAAGATCCTGAGCACGGGTTTCGAACTGCGCAAGCAGCCCGAACCCCTAGGCCCACTGGATGCGCCCACCGAGTTGGAGGCAAGTACTGGTGCTAAGCCCGGCGAGATCGACCTGCGGTGCAAACCCACTAAGGGCGTACTACTACCAGGTGCAGATCAACGCTTCGGATCCCGATGTGCAGGCCAACTGGACGCTGCTCGCGCTCACTTCGCGCGCCAGCTAGGAGGCCACTCCCCTCGATCCCGGCAAGCACTACTGGTTCCGTATGTGCGCGCTAGGTGCCGCAGGCGCCAGCCCGTTCAGCGATCCAGCAAAGGGCTTTAGTGCACCGCTGCCGTAAGGCGGTCGTGTACCACAACGTAGGAGCACCGGCCCGGCGAAAGTTGGGGCGGTGTTGTGTTCCGGGGTCACGAAATGATACCCGAGAAGATGAAAGCACGAACCCCCGCCCTTTTCAGGACGGGGGTTCCGCTTTCGGTTCTATCGCCTTACGGCTGGATCACCAGTCGCTCGGTGTAAATAACATCACCAGCGGTGATGTTCACCATGTACATGCCAGCGGCGAGTTCGCCATTGAGTTCGAGGATGCTGTTCACGAAGCCATCCTGGACCGCGATCGTGCGCGCGCTCACGCGCTTGCCGAAGGTGTCGTAGATGTCCACGCTCACGGTGTTCACACCTTCCTGCACCATGTCGATGCTCAAGAGCACCTGATCACCACGGTTGGGGTTGGGGTAGAGGCCCACGGTGGCAGGTGTCTCGGTACCCATGTTCTGGGTTCCGCCATCGCCTGCGCAAGCGGTGTTCAGCAAGCACACATCACCCCATGGGTCGTTGAGGGCCGGTGCAATGAAGTCCGTGCACCAAGTAGCGCCGCCATCGAAGCTCGCGCGCACATCCACCTGGTAGGTCTTGCAAACACTGAGGCCATTGGTGTTCACCCAGTACTGTCCGAGTTGGCTGGTCTTCACCAAGGTGAAGTTCTCGGCCGGGATCCGGAAGCGGAACTGGTAACGGTTGGCGTTCACCACAGCGCCGTTGTTGTTCACGCGGGTTACTGGGCGTGCATGCACCAAGCTGGTCTGGCCGGTACCGACCGTGCGCGTGGCACCGCAGCTGTAGTACTGGCTGCCAGGTATGTCCATGAGCTTGGTGAGCGGGCACTGTGCACGCAGCTCATCGCGCTTGAAGCGGCAGCTCGCACCCCATTCGGTGTTCAAACCATCCACACGGGTACGCACTTTCACGTTCAGCAACACACCATCAGGGATCGCATTCGCAGCAGCCCAGTTGTTGATCTTGATGTGCGCTGCGCGTGTTGCGCTCGCAGGAGCGAAACCGTCGCTCACCGCATGGCTGTGGAAGCGGCGGAAACTGTAGCCACCGTTGGGGTTGAAGAACCACATCTCGTAACCGTCGTTGGCCAGGTTCAGATCAGCACCGCCCGAAGGCCATGCTGCTGTTACCGCTGCGTTGTCGTTGGCCACGATGTATTCCCCAGCCCTCCAATCCAGTCTGTCGCAGCTGGTGAAGATCAGGCGATCCGTTCCCATGGGGAGGCAGAAGCCTTCGCCACCGGCGATCTGGCTGGTGAAGCCGCTGAGGAAGTTGTTGCGGTTGTCGATGACGCGGCGATCGGGCGCCAGCGTGCGCAGGATATAACCACCCTGTACACCGTTGCTGGTAAAGCCATCGCCCAGGTTGTCCGTCACCTTCAGGTAGTAGCAACCATCGGGCAAGCACGTGGTGATCGCGTAGGCAGGGCTCTGCGGGTAAACACCGCCACCGCTCTGTACCAGGATATTGCTACCCTGGGTGCGGATCTCCCAACCCACGTTGCTCACACCATCGGTCTGGAACTCGATGCTCAAGTTGGTGGAGCAAGTCGTTCCTACGCAGTTGCAGCTACCATCGATCACACCGAGCACGAAGCCCGGACCTGCATCGCAAGCGTCGCCGATCTCCCCGAAGATGTTGGGGCACTCGTCGTCGCAATCGGGTAGGCCGTCACCATCGGTATCCACCGTGAATACCGTGATGGTCACTTGGCAGGAGTTGCTGCACGTACCGTCGCTGTAGTTGTAGGTGAGCGTTTGCGTACCAGCCGAGGGATCGAAGGTGGTACCGGAGACTCCGGTGCCGGTCCATGTGCCACCGATCGGCGTGGCGTTCAGCGTCACGTCCGCATCGTTCATGCAGTAGGGGCCGTAGGGGCCGCCGCAGTTCACGACAGGCAGTGGGTTCACGTTCACAGTAACACTGCTCGTTACCGCGCAGCCGTTCTGTGCAGTAGCTGTTACGGTGTAAACCTCGCTGGGCACAGGTCCTACGTTGCTGGCAACAGGGTTGCTGATCGTAGTACTGCTCAGCGTGCCGGTGCCGCTATTGGTCCAAACATAGCTCGCGTTGTTCGCTGTGAAGCGGTATGCTTCGTTGCTCGCCGTCCATACCGTGGAGTTACGACCGGAAACGACCGTGGCTAAAGTGCCCGCACCGTTCTCGATGCCCATTGTGGTGAAGTCGTTCGGGCCAGCGGTGGTCGAGGTATTGTGGATCTCGATCACACCGGTCTGGTACAGAATGATCTGGCTCGTCGTTGGTGCACCGGTTCCGCCGAAGCGCGGCACAGCATTGAAGTTCACCACGAAACGGTTCGGTGCAGCTAGGCTGAAGTAGGTGATCTGGCCTAATACGGGGTTCAGATCTTCCCAACCCAACGCGATCACGTTGTTCGGCGTGGTCGCGCTCGGCAACACCTGTCCGCTGCAGCAGCCGGAGAGGCCGCTGTTGTCGAAGGTGATGAAGCCGTTGGTAGAGATGTATACCGTGCTGTAGGCCGTGCCGTAGAAGTTGAAGCTGAAGCCGATGGGGGTCGGAGGGCCGAAGACATCATCACCCGAAGGGCCATTTGTTCCCGTACCGCTCACCGGTGCGAAGGCGACTGGACTTACCGAGTAGCCCGGCAATGTGGCCGTTGCGCTCAACTGTGTGCTTCCACCCAGGCAAACCGTTGCAGGCGTGGCAGAAGCGGCAGCGGTAAAGGTGGGTGCAGCATTCGCCCCCACGATCACTGTTCCTGGCAACGACGAGCAAGTGGCCGTACTAGCAACGAACGAGTACGTACCAGCACTTGCAGCCACCACCGGGTTCACCGTGGGGTTTTGCAGGGTGCTGGTGAAGCCGTTGGGCCCCGTCCATGCGTAGGTCGTCCCGATGTCCGTGGTACCCGTCAACTGCAAGGTTTGGCCAATGCAGGATGGGCCAGCGGATGCGCTTGCGGTGGGAACAGGGTTGGAGACCACAGCTACAGGACCAGCGGCCACAGAGCCTCCGCAGTTGTCCGTTACCTGGCAGCTGTAGTTGCCAGCAACGGTCACCACACGGGTCGGCGTAGTAGCACCGCCGGGGCTCCATAGGTAGGTATACGGTGCACCACCATCCGCAGGAACTGCGGTAAGGGTTGTGCTACCACCTGCGCAGAAGAAGAGGTTGCCGGTAATGCTCGCCGAGGTGATCGGCGCGCTGGCCACCAAGGTCACGTTGCCTGTTGCTGTGCAACCGTTGGCGTTTGTCACGACCACGGAGTAGGCCGTGCTTGGTGCCGTAACGTTAGCAGCCACGGGGTTGCTGATCGTGGTGGAGTTCAGGAAGGTGGAAGGGCTCCACTGGTAGGTTGCGGCTGCACCACCTCCCGTAATGGTCACCGTGTAATCCTCCGTCTCACCGAACGTAGTGTTCGTGCAGGGGGGATTAGCGAGGGTGTTCGGGTTCGCGAAGTAGATGCAACGCACGCGCATCCGGGTAGGACCGCTGAGCGCGTTCACAGGAACCGTGAATGTGCCCGAATAGGTCGCCGGGTTCGTTCCGATGTATCCGGTGAACAGTTGTTCGCCGACCTCGAAAATGCCGTTCTGGTTGTAATCGATCCACACCGCAGCACCTTCCACGTCACCACTGGTGGTGACCGAGTAGGAGTTGCCCGCGCTGCCTGCCACCAGCGAACCGGTGGGGGTAGCGAAGTTGGTGTAACCACCAGTGGCAGCACCGTCGCAAAGCGAAGTGCGGTTGATACCTGCGATGGTCACGTTGGCGATCTGATCGGGGAACGTGCAGCTCGTAACCGGTTGGCAGTAGGCCGAAGGACCGGCCAAGTTCACCTGTAGTTGGCTGTTGGTGTTCAAACAGACCGGGTTCGGCGTAGCCGTGGTGCTGGTGATCACCGGTGAGGTTGCTACCGATACAGCGATCGTACCCGTGCCCGTGCACCCGTTCAACGTTGAGTTGAAAGTGTAGGTACCCGAAGCAGCAGCTGTTGGGCTGGGGATGCTCGGGTTCTGAGCCGCACTAGTGAAGCCGTTCGGGCCGGTCCAGCTATAGGTAGTGCCGATGTCCGTGGTTCCCGTGAAGTTCAGCGGTAGGCCGATGCACGCTTGGCCCACAGTAGGAACTGCGGTGGGCGTGGGGTTCTTCACGAACGTGAACACCGCCGTTTGCGCGGTACCGAAACCAGCGCAGGTCACATCCACCACCAATTCCCAAGTACCCGTGGGGATCGTGGCAGTGGACTGTGAGAGCAGTGTGCCCAGCACGTTGGCCGTAGGGGTGCCCACAGGACCGTAGTACCACTGGTAGCTGATGCCTGTTCCAGTTGTAGGACCCGCGAGCGAAAGCGAGTGCGTCACCGAAGAACAAACAGGCGAAGTACCAGTGATGGTACCCGGTGTTGGTGCCGAAGCACAAGGAGGACATGGTGTCATACCTGTCTTGCCTTGCACCCAGTTGGACGTGGGACCGCTCAACGCGAAGTTGACGAGCGTGCCATTGTTCACGAACCCACTGATGTCGAAGGCCGTGGTCACGCCGGCATTGTTACCACCATCAACACCTTGGTTGAGCTGGAAATAAGCACGCAAGCCCGTTTCTCCACCGCACAACTGCTGGTTCATATTTGCAGCAATGGTGGCTTGGCTCAGCGCCACGTTCCACACTTTGGGCTCGTCGATCTTGCCCACAAAGCCGCGGGTGT
>JBKJPT010000226.1:0-21162 GCA_046595075.1 Flavobacteriales bacterium | reverse complement strand
CCTTCCTGTGGCCCTTGCACGACATGCCCTATGACGAGCACCGCTACACACCCGAAGCCATGAAGCGCATGTTGCGTGCAACCGGCTTCAGCGATGATATGGTGCGCGCCACCGGCGGTTGGGATGCTAGCCTCGGCCAGATGATCGGCCTTTGGGTGATGCGCCGTCCCATGCCGGACGCTCTTCGGAAAGTGCTCAAGTACATCTCGTACCCCGTGGTGCGCTACTTGGTGAAGCGCGATAAGGTACCCGCCGATCTGGACTGGCTCATGATCACCAGCCTTTGGGCCATCGCGCGAAAGAACTGATAGCATGGTGCCGCGCATTTCGTTGATCACGCCCAGCTATCAACAGGCATCCTTCCTGGAGGAATGCCTCGCTTCAGTGCACGCGCAGAAGTACGCAGACCTGGAACACATCGTGGTTGATGGTGGAAGCACCGATGGATCCAAGGGGATCATTGAACGCCATGCGGATAAGCTGTCTTGGTGGTGCAGCGAGCGGGATAAGGGGCAGAGCGACGCCATCAACAAGGGACTCGCGCACGCCACGGGCGAGGTTTTTGCATGGATCAACAGCGACGATGCGCTCTTGCCCGGCGCCCTGCAACGCGTGGGCGAAGCGTTCGCTGGGGATCCTTCGCTCATGGTGCTCACCGGCGTGCGCGTGCATCGTAAAGCAGGGGAGCCGGACCGCGCAATGGACCTCGACGACCCGAGCGATCCGGAGAACTTCTACGTCTCGCCGCGGATCAACCAGCAAGCCACCTTCTATCGGATGAACGCTGTGCTTGAAGCCGGATCGTTGGACGAGCGATTGGAGTGTGTGATGGACTTCGAGCTCTGGCTGCAGGTGCTCTTCCGCCACGGGGCCGATGCTGTGCGCGTTGTGCCATGGGAGCTTGCCGTGTTCCGCGCACATGCCGCCAGCAAGACATCGACGAAGCACCAGGTCTTCCTTGATGAGATCGCCAGCGTGCTCCACGGCCTGTGCCTGCAAACGGGTTTGACGGAACTTGCCGATGTGCTCGTTTTAGGCCATGTGATCACTACGGGCCTTCGTTCGATCCCTGTCGATGAACGGCACCGCGATCGGGTGCGCGCAATGGTCGTGCACTTCCTCCTGAAGTGGCATCATGTCATCTTCAACGAACGCGACTTCAACATGATGCGTGCTTTCCGCGCGCTGCCAATTCCAGCGGAGATCATGACCGCGGACCAGCAGCATCGGGTCGCTCTACTGGATGAACAAGTGAACGTTGCGGGCTGGTGGTCCTTCCGCCTGCAGCGCAAATGGAAACACTTGGTGCGATGAAGCTCAGCGTGGTGCTCCCGGTCTTCAACAAGGCGCCCTTCATAGAGGAGTGCTTCGATAGCATCTTCTCGCAATCGTACGCCGACTATGAGCTGATCGTGGTCGATGACAAGAGCACCGACAACAGCTTGGAGGTGTTGGGCGGACTGAAGGATGATCGCCTGCGCATCGTTCCGCTGGAAAGGAACCTCGGCCCCGCAGGCGCCGCGCAACGCGCAATGGACATGGCGCAGGGGGAGTACATCCTCCGCGTGGATGCCGACGACATCAATCTGCCAGGTCGTTTCGCGCGGCAAGTGGCCTTCATGGATGCCCACCCCAACGTGGGTGCAAGTGGCGGGCACGTAGAACTCTTCGGTAGCGAGACCGGCCTGTGGAAATTCCCTTTGGGTGCTGATGATTGCCGCGCCGAACTGCTCTTCGGCAATCCGGTGGTGCAGGGAGCAAGCATATTGCGCACGCAATTGTTGAGAGACAAGAATATCCGGTTCGAGGACCATTGGCCCCGCATCGGCGAAGACTGGATCTTCTGGGCGCGGATGGCGCCCCACGCCGACTTCGGCAATGTGGACCACACATTGATCAAGTATCGTCGCGGCGAGCAGAACAGCATGTTCGGTCAAGATCATTCCGTTTACCGTGCGGTGATCGTGCGAGAAGTGTTCGCCATGCTCGGCATTCCATTGAACGATGAGCAATGCAGATGGCACTTGATGGGGCTGCGCTCTTTTCAAGAACCGCCTACGCGTGGTTCGTTGATCGCGTTCCAGAACTGGCTCGATGAACTGCGGGCGATGAACACGCGGCGCGGCCTTTTTAACAAGGCGGCGTTCGAACGCAGGTTGCAACGTGCCTGGGATCAGCTCTTCTTCGCTCTGCCGCGTTACGGTGTGGCGCCGGCGCTGGCGCATTACCGCATGAGCACGGTGCGCGATAGCGATCGTCTCGTATACCTTGCCAAGTACACCGTGAACCGCTGGTTGGGAAGAACCGTGAAGCGATGAAGGTCAGCGTCGTTGTCCCCGTATACAACAAGGCACCCTACCTACGGGAGTGCTTCGAGAGCATCTTCTCGCAGACCTACACGGATTTCGAGTTGATCGCGGTGGACGACCGGAGCACAGACGAAAGCCTCGCCCTGCTACGGGCCATGAGGGATCCACGCCTTCGTGTCATCGAACTCGAGAAGAACCTCGGCCCCTCGGGTTGTGCCCAGCGTGGCTTCCATGCCGCCACCGGCGAGTACATCGTGCGCATGGATGCCGATGATGTGATGTTCCCGGAACGCATCGCCAAGCAGATCGCTTTCATGGATGCGCATCCGGCTGTTGGCGCAAGTGGTTCGCACATGGAACTCTACCACCAGCCCGGGGTCTACCGCAAAGCCGTGCTCGCCGATGTGGATTGTCGCGCGGCATCGCTGTTCCATATACCGATCTATCAACCATCTTCGATCTATCGACGTGCCGTGCTTGTGCGGCATGATCTGAAATTCGATGATGCCTGGCCGCGCTATGGCGAGGACTGGTTCTTCCAGCTACGCCTGTTGAAGGTGACACAAGTGGCGAACATGGACGAGGCACTCGTGCGCTATCGCGTGGGCCAGCAGAACATCTCCTATGGCCGCGACAACCACAACGACTTGCGCACGCTCTTCACCGAGGTGCTCTCATGGTACGGACTGCCAGCCGATGAGACGAACCTGCGGCAGCATATCCACGCCATCAAGTTCTATCCGCAGAAACTACGGCCGCAGGAGGTGAGCGAGTTGAAGCATTACCTAAGTGGACTGCGCGAAGCCGTGCATGCACGCAGCATCTTCAATGCGGCTGCCTTCGATCGTCGGATCGATCGGGTGTGGGACGATCTCGCCTTTCAGTTGCCACGTTTCGGGTGGAAGACCATGTGGGCCTACCTGCGCTGCGATCATCGCCCGGCTTTCGCCAAGTTCCGCTACCTGTTGTCTTCCTCGCTCAAGGGAAAGGTGTACCGGCCCAGCTTCGGGCAGGACTAGCGAGCGCTGGGCTATTTTGCACCGGCTTCGTTGGAGGCGTCTATGACCGTGAAGGTTTCCATCATCATTCCTTGCTTCAACGTGGAAGAGCACGTGGAAGCAGCGGTGCGTTCGGCACTGGCGCAAACATGTGCCGACGTGGAAGTGGTAGCCGTAGATGATGGAAGCAGCGACGGAACACGTGCGGTGATCGATCGACTCGCCGGTGAACACCGGGGCAGGCTGATCGTGATCGGGCAAGCCAACCGAGGCGCATGTGCAGCGCGCAACGCTGGTATTTCGGTTACGACAGGGGAGTGGATCCAGTTCCTCGATGCCGATGACGTGCTCTTGGCTGACAAGATCATAGGGCAGGTCCTGATCGGTGCCGGATATGATATCGTGATCGGATCTTACCGCAACCACTACCCCGATGGACGCACTGCGGGTGCGGTGGAGCCGATCGTAGGTGATCCGTGGGAAGCGTTGGTGCGCACGCGCATGGGCACCACAAGTGCCAACCTCTTCCGTAAGAGTGCGCTGCTCGCAGCCGGTGGATGGAACGAGGACCTGCAAAGCAGTCAAGATTATGAACTGCTCTTCCGTATGATGAAGAGCGGTGCCCATATCGCTTGGGACAAGACGGTTGGATGCGAAGTGCTGAAGCGCGCACAGGGATCCATCAGTCGTACCGATGAGCGGGCCAACTGGTTGCGCTATCTGGATCTGCGCTGTGGCATTCGCGATCACCTGCGCGCAACGGATCCTGTGCTCCACGCTGCGGTGATCGCCGTTGCAGACCAATACCTGTTCAGGGCCATCCGTGTACTTTCGAAGCATGATCACGTGGCTGCGCAGGAGGCATACGCACGCATGCTGCCCAAGGGCTTCCGGCCTGAGCAGCACACGGCTACCACAAGTGCTTATCTGCTCGCCTATCACGTGCTCGGATTCGCTGGCGCCGAGAGAATGGCAGCGATCCTAGGAGGAACGAGATCCACATGATCCGCAACCGCGCCGACCTACAGCACTACCTCGAAGCCGATCGCATCGGCCTGCGGCGCGCCAGTGCATCGCCACAGTTCTATGATGAAGTGTGGAAGTTCCAGCGACTGTTGCGCCGGGTCGAGTTCCTGCACAATACGGGCGCTGCCGGTATCCTTCGGAAGTACTGGTCGTGGCGATTTCACCGGCAAGGTGTGCGTTGCGGATTCGAGATCCCCCTCAATACATTCGGTCCCGGCTTGTCCATCGCGCATCGCGGCACCATCGTGGTGCATCCTGATGCGCGCATCGGTAGCAACTGCCGCATCCACGTGGACGTGGTGATCGGAAACCAACCCGGACCACCACCCGAACCTGTGCCCACGATCGGCGACAACTGCTACATCGGCCCCGGCGCCAAGATCTACGGCGGCATCGTGCTCGGCGACAATATGGTGATCGGTGCGAACGCTGTCGTGAACTCTTCCTTTTCAGAAGGGCGCATGACCATTGCCGGCATGCCCGCGCGAAAGATCAGCGATACGCCCAGCGATGAACTGATCATCGCCACACGCAGCCCCACCCCGTCATGAGGAAGTTGATGGTGGTGGTGGGCACGCGCCCCAACTTCATGAAGGTGACGCGCTTCAAGGAAGTGGCACGCGCGTATGCTGATATCGATGTGGAACTGGTCCACACCGGCCAGCACACTGATGCGCGCATGAGCACGGTCTTCTTCGAACAGTTCGGCCTAGTGCCGGATCACTTTCTCTCGGTGCCGAACGGAACGCCAGCTGCCCGCTTGGGGTATCTCATCTCTGCGCTGGATCCCGTGGTCAGGGCAAGCAAGCCCGCCGCGCTGGTGGTGGTGGGCGATGTGGATAGCACATTGGCCGCAGCACTGGTGGCCAACAAGCTTGGTGTGCCACTGATGCACGTGGAGAGCGGATTGCGCAATGGCGACCTCACCATGCCCGAGGAGGTGAACCGCATCCTCACCGATCGCATCGCGCAACATTGCTTCACGACCGAACCGAGCGGGCGCGAGAACCTCCTGAAGGAAGGTGTGCCCAACGATCGCATCCACTTCGTCGGCAATACCATGATCGATACGCTCGTGGCTTTCGAAGATCGCATCATCACGCGAGAGGTGCAGCACTTCATGGGGCCGGATCGCGAGAAGCTCGCGCTCGTCACGATCCATCGCCCGGCCAACGTGGATACACGCCGATCCCTGTCGCGCACCATCGATCTCCTCGCTTTGGTCGCGCAGGATCATCGCGTGATCTTCCCTGTGCACCCGCGCACCATGGCCAACTTGGAGCGCTTCGGTCTGGCTGACAAGCTCAGCGGCATCGATGGTCTGATGATCACCCCGCCGTTGGACTACTTCGAGTTCCAGAAGCTCGTTTCCATCAGCTCCTTCGTGATCACCGACAGCGGCGGTGTGCAGGAGGAGACAACCTGGCGGGGGATCCCGTGTCTCACGCTGCGGCCCAGCACAGAGCGGCCCATCACCGTGTCCCAGGGCACTAACGAACTCATCACCTTCGATACTCCCGCCGAGGCCATTGCGCGCATCGGCAGCGGTTCCTTCAAGAAGGGTCGCGTGCCCGACCTGTGGGATGGCAGAGCCACTGAGCGCATCTTCGGGATCTTTGACCGCGTGCTGTGATCTTCTACCTCACTTACAACGATCAACCCAGCGGAGTGTACTGGGGCCAGGTCACCGATGTGGTGGACCACCTCAACACGCTCGGTGATGATCAGGTTCGCCTGGTCGCGCTGGTCTCCTTGCGTGGCTACATGCGTTCGGTGCGCGAGATCAGGGCGCGCCGACCCAACGCCATTGTACTGCCCATGGTGCCGCGTGCGCACAACTGGAGCATCAATTGGATCTGGTTGTGGTTGCTATGCCGCCTGTATATGCCGAGCGGCATCATCGGTCGAGGCATTTTCGCTACAGCGCTGGCCTTGCGCATGCGTGATCGCGGTCTGGTCTCGCAGGTCTGTTTCGATGGTCGCGCAGCCTACGGTGCCGAATGGGAGGAATACCGCGTGGTGGACAATGATCGGTTGATCGCCGAGTGTGTGGCGTTGGAACGTGACGTGGTGCTGCACGCTGACCTGCGCATGGCCGTAAGCGGTGCACTGGTGCAGCATTGGCGTGAGTACCTAGGTTACCGGGGCGGTCGACATCTCGTGATCCCCTGCACGCTGGGCCGCAGCGTGGAAGCACCACCCAACACCTCCGTTGCCGAAGTGCGCGGAGCATGGGGCTGGAAGGAGAGCGATACCGTGCTGGTGTACTCCGGCACTTCTGTGGGTTGGCAATCGCTCGGGTTGGCCGAGGAGGCTGTTCGCCCGTGGCTCGCGGAGAGCAATACCCACCGCATGCTCTTCCTCAGTCAAGAGCATGAGGTAATAGACCGGTTGAAGAGCGCGTTCCCCGCTCAGGTGCAGCGCCGCTGGGTGGCCCACGAGGAAGTACGTGCATTGTTGCAGGCGTGCGATCACGGCTTGTTGCTGCGCGAAGCGCGGATCACCAACAAGGTGGCATCGCCCACCAAGTTCGCCGAGTACCTCAGCGCGGGCCTACCGGTGGTGATCTCCGAGGATGTCGGTGACTTCAGCGATCGTGTGCGCGGATCGGAGCTGGGGCTGGTGTACGTGCAGCATGACGTGCTCCGGTTGACCAAGCCCTCAGGCGAGCTACGCATGCGGCTCATGGAACTGGCACGCATCGAGTTCACCAAGGAGGCCTTTGATGCGAGCTACCGCAACCTGCTCGGTTGTTTGCACCACGAACCGGAGTTGGCCAGCGCAGCAGCGTTCACCACCTCCAACCAGGGCAGACCAGCGGTTTCCATCATCGTGCCCAGCTTCAACAAGCGTGGCTTCATCGGCGACATGTTGGCCACTGTGCAGGCACAGACCGATCGCCGCTGGGAGCTAATCATTGTGGACGATGCTTCCTCCGATGGAAGCGTGGAACTGCTCAGGTCCTTCGCGCAACAGGACACGCGCATCAAGGTCATCGCACTGGTCGGGAACATGGGGGCCAACCATTGTCGTAACCGGGGCATAGAGGAAGCACGCGGCCGCTACATCATCTTCCTCGATGCCGATGACCTCCTCGCACCACATTGCGTGGAGCGCAGGCTCGCGGTGATGGAAGGCAGCGGGCTGGACCTGAGCGTGAGCACCATGGAGGTCTTCAACGAAATGCCCGGCGATCACGGTCAGCGCTGGGTGCCCTTCTCGCGGCGGCCGCTAGTGGATTTCTTCAGGCACAAATTGCCCTGGCAGACCATGCAACCCATCTGGGACCGCGAGTTCCTGCGGGCCTTGCAGGGCTTCGACATCGCCTTTACCCGCCACCAGGACGTGGAGCTGCATACGCGCGCATTGTTGGTTCCCGACGTGCGGCTGCGCATGCGCCGCACAGTACCGGATTGCCACTATCGCATTGCTGAGGAACGCAAAGTGCTGGACCCGCGCAAGTTGCTCATGAGCTTTTCGGCGAGCGCGGTGATGTACCGCGACAAGTTCCTAGGCGATGCGGGCCGCATGGGAAGGCCCGCATTGTTGCTCGGCATCATCCACCGCACCTATTTGCAGATCCTGCTCAACGCCAAGGGCGGGCGCATCGATCGCGCATCGTTGGATGCATTGGAGGGCGTACTGCTTTCACCGCAATGGACCAGCGAACTATCCGCGTTCAAGCGCTGGCTCTTCGGTTTCACGCGGTGGTACAATCTGCTGCCGCTGCGCGTGCCTGGTGTGAACCTTCTCGTGTTCGCGTTGCTCACTTCCGGTCGGAAGCGCCCGCACTGAACACCTGCCGTAGCCGGTTCGCGAGCGCGAACCCGAAGGCATTGTGCAGCGCGAGATAGCCGCGACCTGTTGCAGGCGAAACCGTAGGCTTGAACGAGCGGGGAAGGAGACGCCGGTGCAACGATGTTGCTTCCGCTGGCGCATAAGGATAAAGCGTGCGTATGCTGTCGAAGAGCACTTGCCGATGCGGTTGCAGATCGAGTCCTGGCTGAGCGTGGGCGAGGTGCGCGACGATGCGAGCGCGCAACTCGATGAAGCGGATCCACGCCTTGTCCATGTTGCTGGTGGAAACACTGCCACCATCGCGCAGGTGTACATGCGTGAGCACTTCCGGGTCGAATTGCGGTCGTACCCCATCGCACAGCAAGCGGAACATGAGGTCGTATTCCTGGCTGCTCGCCATGGCTTCGTTCCAGCCGCCAACCGCTTCCACCGCGCTACGTTTCCACAAGTTGCCGGGTGTGCCACCCATGCGGTGTTTCATCAGGTCCAGCCAGGGATCGCGGCCCTCGTTGCGTTGAGTGTCGGTCTCGCGCAAACTGTCATCGGCGCGGTAAGTATGCACGCTGCCCACGATCAGGTCGGGAAGACCATTCCGTTCGGCAAGGGCTACCTGATGCGCGATCTTCTCAGGCAGTAAAGCATCATCGGCATCCATGAACTGGACGTAGGTGCCGGTCGCTTTTTGCAAGCCGGCATTCCGCGCAGCGCAGGCGCCCTTGTTCTGCTGGGTGATCACCTCGAAGGGGAAGGGCGAACGTGCCATGATCTCCTTCAGCAAGGCGGCCGTGCCATCGGTGCTGCCATCGTCCACGGCGATCAGGTCCAGCTCGCCGTGCGTTTGCGCGAACAAGCTCGCGAAGCAGCGCTCGGCGAAGGGCTCCACGTTGTAGCAGGGTATTACAATGGTCACCTTCATTCCGCAGTGGCCCAAAGGAACGCGCTGCGAGCATGCGCGGCCGCCTACTTTCGCGCCATGTCCAAAAGGGTGCTCATCACCGGTGGTGCCGGTTTCATTGGATCCACGCTGGGTGCGCACCTCACCGCGCAGGGGCATGTAGTCTCCGTCCTCGATGATCTCAGCTTCGGCAAGCGGCACTTGGCTAGTGTGCCCGACGAGCGTTTTCATCAAGTGGACATCCGCGATCGCGCGGCGGTGCTGGAGGCAATGAGATCGGCTGACCCACAGTGGGTGCTGCACCTCGCGGCCATCCATTTCATACCCTACTGCAACGCGCACCCTGTTGAGGCGGCGGACATCAACATTACCGGCACGATCAATGTGCTCGATGCGTGCGCAGTAGTTCCCGGTGTGGACCAGGTCTTCGTAGCGAGCACGGCAGCCGTGTACCCCATTGCCAATGGCGCCATGAATGAGGGCCACGCGACGGGACCGATGGACATCTACGGCATCACCAAATTGGCCACTGAGAAGATCGCTGGTGAGTTCTCTCTGCGTACGTGCATACCCACGATCATCGGTCGGTTCTTCAATGCCTTCGGGCTCAACGAGACCAACCCGCACTTGATACCCGAGATCCAGCGGCAAGTGCTGGAAGGTGCACGCACAGTGAAGCTCGGCAACCTGGATCCGAAGCGCGACTTCATCCACACTACGGATATGGCCCGCGCTATGGAAGCATTACTGATGGCCGGTGTCAAGGGCTGTGAGGTGTTCAACATCGGACGTGGGATCGAATACAGCGTGCGCGAGATCTTGGAAGCCTTTGAACGCCAGTTGGGCGAGAAGCTCACGGTGGAAGTGGATCCCACGCGTGTGCGCAAGGTGGAACGCATGCACCTGCTCGCCGATGTGAGCAAGCTGAAGCGCGTGACAGGCTGGGAGCCGCAATGGGGGATCGACGAAGGCGTGCGCACCCTGCTCACCGAGGATGTCCCGCTCTGAAGTTCATGTCGTGCTGTGCACCGATGGCGTGTTCCCGCACGCTTTCGGCGGTATGCAGCGCCATTCGCGTTTGCTCGCCGAGCATTTGGCGCAACACGAAGGGTTGCGCCTCACGGTGATCCATCCGCACAAGTTGAAGGTGTTCGCTCCTGAGTTGGGGATCACCGAGGTGCCTGTGGCGCCCATCGATGAGAGGCGTTTCTACTTGAATGAGCTATACCGCTACAGCGGGCGCGTAGCAGCTGTGTTGCGCGAACTAGCCCCTGATGTGATCCTCTCGCAGGGCTTCTGTATGTGGAAGGACATCGGCGAGTTCCGCGATCGGCTGATCGTACACCCGCACGGGTTGGAGATGTTCCAAGGCCTAACATGGAAGGATCGACTCATCGGAGCTCCATTCCGCTCTGTGCTGAGGCGCATCGTAGCGAACGCGGCGGTGACGATATCACTCGGCGGCAAACTCACACCGCTGTTGCAAGAAATGGCCGCACGAGGGAAGGGGCGTGTGGTGGTGCTGCCCAACGCGGTGGAAGTACCCGGAGCATTGGCGGCCTATCCTTCAGCGGATGGTCCACTTCGGATCCTTTTCGTCGGGCGTTTCGCCTTCAACAAGGGGATCGACGTACTGCTTTCCGTGGCAGAACGGTTGATGCGAGGCGGCCGTGGCGAGCTCTTCCAATTCACGCTCGCTGGCGATGGACCCGAGCGCGCGCGCATGGAACGCGAGGGACTTCCGAGGAACGTGGAACTCGCTGGCAAGGTGGATGATGCACAATTGAACGCGCTCTATGCGCACTGCCATGCGCTGCTGTTGCCCACACGCTTCGAGGGAATGCCCACGGTGGTGTTGGAGGCAATGGCCCGCGCACGGCCGGTGCTGGTGAGCGATGTGGGCGCTAGCGCCGAACTCGTGGGACCTGACAACGGCTTCCTGATCCCGCCTGGGAACGCAGATGCGCTTTACGATGCGCTGTTGAAGTTCGGCTCTCTCTCCAACGATGAACGCAGCAGCATGGGAGAGAGCGGCTTCACTCGTGTGCGGTCACGCTTCAGCTGGCCTGCGGTCACGGAAGATTTCGTCGCACTCTTCGAGGAAGTAGCACGCAAGGCTCACTGAGCCATCATACTGTCCGCTGGCTTACGCATGATGCGCAGCAGCTCTCGCGTGAAGCGCCGTGCACCCTTGCCATTGAGGTGATCGCTGTTGGCGAACAAGCTATCGCCCTGGAACAACGAAGTGCGATCGATCACATGCACACCTTCTTGCGCGAAACGGACTGAGAGGTCGGCGTAACGCGCTTTGTATTCCGCAGGCACGTTGCGGCGGTACGATGCGTGCAAAGGCGCGCCCACGAGGTAGAGCGCAATGTGCTCGCGCCTGGTGAGCGCCACGATGGAATCCAAACAGGCGATCCCGTATTCGGAAAGCGGCGCTACGGTGCTGTCCTTCTCCATGAAGTGGCGCGCGTACGTGGCGGCGCTATCGGCGTGGTACTTCGAGCCCAGTCCGCTGAAATGCCCTACGTAGGTGATGTGCGTGGCGAGGGGTGTGGTGCAATAGTTCATGAACAGCGTGCGCACGTAGGTATGCTTATGCAGTGGCAGTTGCACGGCTTCGCACATGGTCGTGAGCGGGTACAAGCGCTTCAGCAATCGCTCTGTCGCCCAACCATTGTCGTGGAACTTGCGGTGGTCCTTGTCGCTGAGATTATGCGGTGCGAAGCCGAGGATCACGGTATCCACATGATGGCGGGCAACGATGTGCCGCAGCTTCAGCCAACTCAGCAAGTAGGGTTCGGCGGCCAGGGCGATGTTCTCCGAACCGGCGAGCACCTTGGGATCCACCGAGCAACCGATGTGCGAATCACCCAACGCGATGGTGCGTGCATGCAAGGGCAAAGCCTCTGTCACTTCGTTCCGGCGGTTGACCACGGCCATGATCGTACACCACAGCAGCGGCAGTAGACAGAAGGCGAGGAATGTGCGACCGAAGACCTTCATGCTAGAACTGGAAGTAGATGAAGGCCTGTTCCTTTCCGCCGAAGGCGATGATGGCCGCCATGAGGCCGTAGTAAACGCCCCAGCGCGCCCAGCGCCAGCGCCAAGCGGCTACGAGTTGCAAGGGATGTTGTGTGGTGCGACCCACCCATTCCACCGCCATGAACGCGGCGAGGAACAACAGCAGATCGGTGGGGCGCACCGTGGGCATGGTGAATAGCGATGCGCTGAAGATCCCTTTCAGATGTTGCATGGCCATGGTCACGTTCGGTGCGCGGAAGAAGATCCAAGCGAGCACGGCGAGGAGGAAGGTGGCCATCATGCCCAGCACTTCACGCACATTGGGAAGCATGCGTCCTTCGGCCACGGTATCCAGGTTGCGGCGATTGCGACCCGAGAGCAGCAGCGGAATGAAGTAGAGCGCATTGAGCGCACCCCAGCAGAGGAAGGTCCAGTTGGCGCCGTGCCACAGGCCACTGAGCAGGAAGATGATGAGCGTGTTGCGCAACGCGGCCCACTTGCCCCCGCGACTTCCGCCCAACGGGATGTACACGTAATCGCGGAACCAACTGCTGAGGCTGATGTGCCAACGCCGCCAGAACTCGGCAATGTCGCGCGAGAAGTAGGGGAAGTTGAAGTTGCGCATGAGGCTGAAGCCGAAGAGCCGTGAGCATCCGAGGGCGATATCGGAGTAGCCGCTGAAGTCGCAATAGATCTGGAAGGTGAAGAAGAGCGCGCCGATGAGCAGGGTACTGCCGGTGTGCGCCGTGGGGTCATCGAAGATCGGGTTGGCGTACGCCGCGCAATTGTCGGCGATCACGATCTTCTTGAAGAAGCCCCAGAGCATCTGGCGCAAGCCGTCGATGGCCTTGGTGCGATCGAAGGTGCGCGGGTGTTCGATCTGTTCCAGCAGGTTGCGTGGTCGTTCGATCGGCCCCGCGACCAGTTGCGGAAAGAACATCACGTACAGCGCGAACATGCCCGGACGGCGTTCCGCCTTCTGTGTGCCACGGTGCACTTCGATGGTGTACGCCAGCGATTGGAAGGTGTGGAACGAGAGCCCGATGGGAAGCAATAGGCCGAGATCGGGCAGGTCGTACCCGATATCGAGCGAAGCGAACAGATCGCCTAGGTTCTGGTTGATGAAGTTCCAATACTTGAAGGCCGCGAGCACACCAAGGTTGGCAATGATGCTCGCCGTGAGCCAGCGCTTGCGCGCCGCGCCTTTGCTGTCCTCGATGAGAATGCCGGCCACGTAGTCGATGCCGATGGTGCAGGCGAGGATGAGGATGTACACCGGTACGAAGGCCATGTAGAACAGGCAGCTCGCGAGGAGCATCACCGTGTTCTGCGATCGGTAGTTGCGGCCGAACACGAACCAGTAGAGCACGAAGACGATCGGGAGGAAGACCGCGAAATCGATGGAGTTGAAGAGCATCGGTCAGCGCGCGGTTAGCGACCTCACCGCGTGTAGCAGCAGCGGAAGCGCTGGTACTCGTTGTACACGTACCACGCGGCGGCCTGAGTGCACGAGGGGCCCGCGATCCGGATGGAGTTGTTCTCGTTGGCCGAGTCGTCCGTGTATTCCCAGTTGTCCACCATCTGCAGCAGGCCCAACTGCGTGCGGATGTTGCAGGCGCCATGCCACTCGCCCCAGGTGCACAGCCGCTTGTTGTCCAGTGCGCAGATCCGTGCCGCTTCGAAGAAGCTCACCGTATCACGATCGGTGAATTCGATGCAGTATTGGCTGTTCACCGCGATCATGTCAGCCGGGCAATCACGTCGTGCCCGACCTGTTCCGTTCAGCATTTGGAACGAAGTGCCATCGTACACAAGTGAGAGCATTGGCGCGGCGGCAGCGTTCTCTGCGAGGAATGGATCGTTGGGTGCGCACAGCACAGGATAGGGGCCTGCGCCGTTCACCAGGATCTGCACGGATCCGTTGCCCGGTGTGGTTGGCACCTGCACCACGATCTGCGTGCCCGCTGTAGGCGCACCGCTGAGCGCAGGGAGCTCCACTTGCCAAGTGTTGTCGGCCACGGCGTACTTGTGCGCACCAGCAGCTTCAACCTGTGCGCTCTGTGCGTCGTTGGGTGCCAGCGAAGGCGCAAGTCCTTCCACCTGCCGCTGCGCATCGGTGGCACCATCGAGCACCACCGGCTTGTCGATCAATACCTGCGCCGTTGCGCAGAAAGATGACCAGAGGAGACAAGAGGCGATGATGCGGCGCATGATCAACGGAGGTGGTAACAGCAACGCACCTTGCAGGTTTCCGTGATCAGGGTGGTGCGGTGCCCTTCGCACGTGGTGCGCGCCACTTGGTTGGCGCCGTGGGTGTGGTTGCTGGTGTCATCGATCCACTCCCAGTTGGTGAAGAGATCCGGCATTTGTAAGCCAACCACCACACATGCATTGTGGAATTCGCCCCACGAACACAACTTTCCGCCACGGCTCGCACACCGATCCACTGCCCACAGCCAACCCTGATTGGTAGGGTAGTGCAATGCTTCGATGCAATAGTTGGCGTTCACCTGCAGAAAACCAGGCGGGCAACCGCTTTCCGGTGCGTTCATCAGGATGAAGCGTCCCGCTGCCTGCATCACTTCGGCTACGCGGTTGGAGTCCAGTTGGCCTAACGCAGGTGGCATGCCATCGGGTCGGACCATGGGCAGCGTATCCAGCCCATCCACGCTGATGTACAAGTTGCCAGCGAGGGAGCGGGGCGAGAGGAAGCGGACCAAGAGGCCATTGCGATAGCTTGTCACAGCAGGTGCAAGGGTCAAGGTGATAGTGCTGTCCAAAGCAAGGGCGTTCGCCCAAGCCCAGTCGGATCGTACTGACCCTTCCACAGTGATGGCGGCATCGTTGGTAGCCGGCGCTGCGAGGCTATCCACACGTCGATCGGCTTCAGCACCAGTGAGCAGCACGTTGGTGCCCACGTTAACCTGGGCTGCAAGTGCAACGGTAAGAAACGTTGATGTGATACTGGCAGTGGTCCTCATCGGTGCCTGCAACATCTGAATCGTTCGGTCGCTGTATCCGCAGCGGCTTGTCCTCCGTGTCCGCAATCGATCCCGATGGTGCCTTCCGCACTGCCATCGCCGCCGTTGCCCACGCGCTTCACTCCGTTGGTATTGTTGGCCGCGCTATCCACCCATTCGTAGTCCAGCACTGTTCCGATGAAGTTGGGGTTGCTGCGGCACGCGAACACCCATTCGCCGAAGGTGCACAGGCGCGCATCCAGATCGCGGCAGATCCGCTGCGCGACATACCATCCGGTATCGGCACGTGCACTGTCCTCAATGCAGAATTCGCGGCCACCCACATGGTAGCCAGCAGGGCACGGTAGATAGGTGCTGCCCATTAGGTGGAACACTTGTCCATCGTACACCAAGCGCGCAGGCGATCCAGCGAAGAGATCGGCGCTGTCCAAGGGCAAGCCACCGGCCTTCATCACGGCACGTGCGCCAAGACCGTTGAGGTCCACTTGTGCAGCGCTATCGTTCGCGGTGGCGGGTACGATCGTCACCATCATGCCAGCAGTGTATGCCGCAGGTGCCGGGTTGAGATCGCCTTGCATGAGCCCACCACCGGTGGTTACGGTATACGTTGTCACCGAATTGCGCGCGGCATCCACGCTCACCGCAGCGGTAGAGGAGGCTGGGTCCGCGAGACCGACCACCTGCCTGTCTGCGGCCTGTGCGCCATTGAGCACGATGGGCACGGGCACTTCCCATTGCGCATGCAAAGCCGATGCGAGCACGGTGGCGAGGATGAGCGCGTAGGTCCTCATGGCTTGATCAGGCGGTAACCGGTGGCAGCCCCGTTCACCCGCAAGAGATAGATTCCACTTGAAAGCGATGGTAGAGGCACGTATGCGGTAGAGGTCGAAGTAGAGGGAAGGTGCTGCACTACCGAGTGTCCCGTGGCATCGACCACATCGATGCGCGAAATGAACTGGGAATTGGGCAGTGCGACGTTCACACCATCCACGACCACCGTGGGCCATACTTGTGGGGGTGCTGGTGCAATGTGTTCGCTCACTGGCATGGCCGCATCGAAGTCGAAGGCCGTGATGTACGCCGTGGGCGATTGATCGGTGGCGCTCAAGGTCTGCGCTGGCTCGTTGAGGAAGGTGAGGAGCGGTGTCCACCCGCCAGCGAGCGCGGGTGCTTCGAACACCGAGAGCTCCGCCGCGGTGGTGCCGCCAATTTCGGTGAGGTCGTAGTGCAGCAGCAGGTCCATGTCCTCTGTGGTAGGCGCGGGTGTGTTGATCCGGTACCAGCGTGCAATGCTGGCCGTACCATTCGTTGAGAATTGTGGTTGGTGTCCACGTTGCACTTGGAGATCACCGTTGGTATAGGCCGATGTGATCGTCAAACCAAGTCCGCCGGGTTGCGCATCGATCAATGCACTTGCGGGTGCCCATGTCGCTGTCTCTGTTCCGGCACCGATGATCGGCTGACCATCCGTTTCAACCAGCACACCTTGCGTACCCAAATCAATGCTGCCGTCGTTGATCACTTGCGCACTCGGCGCAAGCTGCCAATTGAGCGGTCCTTCGATCACTAACGTGGTGCCGGTGTTCACGTGCAGGGTCCCTCCGCCGAAGGGCATGTTCTGGCCAAGGCATGGCGAAGCCAACAGAGCCAGGATGAAGATCAGCTTGTATCGCATTGGGACGGGTGGCGAAAATAGGTGGATGCTGAATTGCTTACGGACAATAGCCCCGGCGTGGATCGCTAGTTTTGACCGCAAATCGCGCAGCATGGATATCCTTGGTTTCCTGGCCGACCATATGGGGCACTTCAGCCTCTACGACCTCCCGAACCTACTGTTCGCGGTGTTGCTGGCCACCCTGTTGGGCTTCGTGCTGGCGCGGGCCGGTGGTAGGCTGCAGGGCACAGAGTTACGGGCGCTGGCCTTGTGGGCCGGCAGTGCCGCACTGGCCGCTGCACTTGTGCGTTCGCAGTTGCCGCTGGCGGTGATGCTCGTTGCCCTCGTGCTGTTGGTACGCGGCAATGAGGGTGGTGCTCGTGATCGCGTGCTGCAATTTGGCGCCTTGGTGCTGGGCTTGGGCTGTGGTAGCGGCGCATCATTGGTAACCCTGGTGGTTGCCGTGCCTTTCATCCTGGTGGTGCGCTGGGCATTCGAAAGCTCGGCCAAGACCTGATCCATGAAGGGAACGAGCGCGCAACGTCGTGCACCGGCCGTATTGATCGCCGCTGTGCTCGCGTGTGCCGCATGGGCATTGTTCACTCCGCCACCGCCAAGGATGCCCGCACCCAAGATGAATGGTGCGATGCCAGAAATACTTCCCACCAACGCGCACATCGCCCCGGGCGCTACGATCACAGTGCTGGCGGTGGATGGCGATCGCACATGGACCGGTGCCGGAGACGGCACTGATCTGCGATCGCACGGCGACCATGCCACGCTTCGTGCCATGCCCGATCACCGTGCAGCCGAAACCTTGCTCGCGATCCCCACGGCCATGCAATGGCGGCATCCGCTCTTCGACCTGCCCACTGCCATGGTGGTGCGCGCTGCCGAAGCTGAAGGCAACGGAGCGCCAGGCCCATTGGCCATGCGCACCTATCTCTTCGCCGACCATGGTACCCTGCCCGTGATCTCCATCGCCACGCCGAACGAGAACCTCTATGATGAGGAGGTCGGTCTGGCGGTGCCCGGGGACTGGATCATGCATCCGGACGAAGGCGTGCTCACCACCTACCTCATGGACATCCGCTGGTGGAAGTACCCCGGCAACTACCACGGACGTGGCAGTGAATGGGAGCGGCCCGCCCGCATGCAGTTGATCGGCGCCGATGGCGAGGAGATCCTACAGACCGATGTGGCCTTGCGCATGAACGGTCAAATGACGCGTGGCTTTCCACAGCACGCCTACCGCCTGCTCTTTCCGGAACCAATGGCTGTGGCACCCTTCGCCGATGGCGATGGGATCGGATCGCGCGCGCTCGTGCTCCGTGCTGCGGGCAACGATCAGGTAAAGGCCATGCTGCGCGATGCATACCAGCACGGCCTATGTGCGGGGCTGCCTTTCGAGACCAGCAAGGCGCTTACGTGCGTGGTCTATTTCAACGGTACCTACCAAGGCGTGTATCATTTGCGGCAGCGTATGGACGAGGAAGAACTCGCCCGTCGCCACGGCATCAAGAAGAAGCGGATCACTTTGTTGGAGGATGCAAGTGAACTGTGCTATGGCGACAGCGCCGAGGCTAAGCGCTTCAACCAGTTGATGGCGCGCACGGAAAAGTGGGACGGCCGGGAGCCAGCATGGTTCGATACGCTCTACGCGCGCTTGGACCTGGACGGATTCCTCACGTACATGGCCTCGCAGATGCTACTGGGCAACATGGACTGGCCCAAGCAGAACGTGAAGTACTGGCGCTACACCGGCAAGCCGAACAAGAACGCACCGCTCGATGGCCGCTGGTACTTCGTCATGGGCGATAGCGACCTCAGCTTCGGCGCCAATGCACCAGCGAGCGCCGACATGTTCGCCAAGGTTAGGACGGCCGACGTGCCGGTTTCGCGTCTTTTCATGGCCATGATGCGTTCGCCAGAACTGAAGAAGAGGTTCTTGACCAACGCGCGTCAAATGCTCGACGGCCCGCTTTCCGCCCAGCGGTGCCTCGCGGAGCTTGACCGTTTTGCGACGAACATGGATGCCGAAATGGATCGCCACACCGCGCGCTGGCGCAAACCGTTGGACAAGGCGGTATGGTTGTCAGAGGTGGAAATGATGCGCCATTTCGCACGCGAGCGTAGCCAGGAGGTTCGCGAGCAACTCAACACCTTCGAAGCCGAGTAGCGCCATGGTGCCCTTCCTACGCAACAACTGGCAGCTCTTCTTCGTGATGTTCGTGTGGCTGAGCGTCGGCTACTTCCTCCAGAGCGTGGTGTTCCTGCTGCTGCCGCTCTCGGTGGTCTATTTCAAATCGCGCGATCTGTACCCGGAGATCCTCATGGGCCTGCTCATCGTTCTCGTATTCTCCGACATCGAGAAGGACATGTTCACCCGCATGATCGTGTTCAAGGATGCGAAGGACTTTTACGTGCTCGCCGTGGCCGCGCTCCTGATCATCGAGATCAAGCGCTTCGCCCCGCTTAGCCAAGTGTTCACCATCTTCCTGCCGTTCTTCCTCTATAGCCTGTTCCCGTTGGTGTTCTCCAACAACATGATCATGGCCGTGCAGAAGACCATATCCTACGCGCTCATGTACCTGGTGGTGCCCAACTACCTCCTGTACAACTACCGGCGCCAGGGCTGGGACTTCATCCGCAACCTCATTTTCTTCATGCTGGCCATCCTGCTCTTCGGCTTCGTGCTGCAAGCGGTGGATCCCGCATACACCAGCGTGGCCGGCCGCTTCCGGGGCATCTTCGGCAACCCTAACGGCATGGCCATCTATTGTTACCTCTTCCTCATGTTCGTGGGTGTGGTCGTCTCCATCAACAAGGACCTATTCACCTTGCGTGAACGTATCCTCCTCTTCGGCACCATCTTCTACTTCCTCATCGTATCGGGTTCGCGAGGCTCGCTCACCGCAGCTATCATCTTCCTTGTCTTCCACCGCTTCTTCGGCGCATCCCCCTTCCTCGGCTTCGTGGGTCTGGTGGCCTTGTTCCTGATCGTGGAACTCGTTTCCAGCAACTTGCGACAGATCATCGGCTCCCTGGGATTGGAGGAATACTTCCGTGTGGATACACTGGAGGACGGTAGCGGCCGCTACTTCGCATGGCACTTTACCTGGCAGCACATCCAGCGCTTCTTCGTGTTCGGTGGTGGCTTCGCGAACGATGAGACCATCATGCGCAAGTACCGCCTTTATCTCGAAAGCATGGGGCACCAAGGCGGCGTGCACAACACCTACCTGTCCTTCTGGCTCAACACCGGCTTGTTGGGTCTGATGATCTTCCTACGCAGCCTCTTCCTTGTCTTCATCAAAGCCAGCAAAATGGTGCCCATGAGCACGGCCGTGCTCTTCTCCTGCCTCTTTTCCATCATGTACGAATCGTGGCTCATGGGGTCATTGAACCCTTACACGATCGTGCTGCTAATGGTGATGACCGTGGTGACCGAACCTGAGATCGCCGATTGGAAGTCCTACACGGAGGAGCCCGAAGCGGGACCCGATGAGGAGGAAGTACAGCCGGTTCCCGCCCTTGCCATTTGATGCATGACCTATAGCTGATGGACACCAAGCCACAACGATCCCGAAGGCGGAAACGATGGGTGCTCTTGCTCGCTGTATGTGCAGGGGTGTTGATCGTTGCGGCGTGGTTGGGAGACCGCGCTTTGAAGAAGCGCGACCATCCGGGTCTACGCACCTTCCTGCGGCAGTGTGCCACCAACTATCCGGCAAGCTTCGCCGTGGAGCCCCTGCACCTGAGCATCACTGTGAAGGAGAAGGACATGGAGCAATTGGAGCAAGTGGTGGAAGAGGCCCGCGACCGTGGGGTGATCATGCCCGACGGCAACAAATATGTGGATGCGGAGATCGGATCAGGGGACGATCGTTTCAAAGCGAAGCTGCGGATCAAGGGCAAACTCACCGACCACGTGCAAAGCGACAAATGGAGCTTCCGCGTGGTGTCGAAGAAGGACGGCGGCTTCTTGGGCATGAAGCGCTTTAGCCTGCAACACCCCGGCACGCGCAACTACCTCTGCGATTGGTTCTACCACAAGCTAATGGCGAAGGAAGGGGTCATCGCTCTGCGCTATGGCTTCCTCAGTGTGGAGTTCAATGGCGAAGATCTCGGTGTGTACGCCTACGAAGAACACTTCGGTCCAGAACTGCTGGAGCACAATGGTCGCATGCCTGGCCCGCTCTTCCGTTTCGATCCAGCCTTGTTCTGGGAGCACCGCTTGAACGAGATGAACAAGTTGCGTTTCGATGAACCCTACGCCGCATACCAATCAGCAGCGTTGGATGCGTTCGATAGCAGCGAACTGGCGAAGGATGAGAAGCTCCGTGGCCAGTTCGAGGAAGCGGTTGCGCTGCTCGATGGCTTCCGTCGCGGCGAATTGAGCGCGGCGCAGGTCTTCGATCCGGATCTGATCGCGCGTCGTCATGCGACCCTCGATCTCATCGGCGGCCACCAC
>JBKJPT010000215.1:0-4608 GCA_046595075.1 Flavobacteriales bacterium | reverse complement strand
GACAGCCCAGCACAGGTGAAAGTGAAGGTCCATTCTGCTCACTTCCTGAGGATCTTATCTATCGCCCTGCCCTTCGCCAATTCATCCACCAGCTTGTCCAAGTAGCGCACCTGCCGGATCACGGGATCCTCGATCTCCTCTATGCGGTAGCCGCAGATCATACCGGTGATCATGGTGACGTTCGGGTGCATCCGTGGTGCTTTGTTGAAGAAGGTTTCGAAGTCCACCTTCGTATCCAGCACCTTCTGCAGGCCTTTCTCCGTGTAGCCCGTGAGCCATTGGATGATGGTGTGCAGTTCTTCTTTCGTGCGGCCCTTCCTCTCCACCTTGTTCACATAAAGCGGGTAGACGCTCGCGAACGTCATCCGGTAGACCCTTTCGTTGTTCGCTCCTGGTTTCAAGACCATTCAAAGTTGCGCGCTTTCGCTGAGCCGCGCAACACAGGTCGTTGGGGCTTTGAAGACCGGATAGTTTGACAACGCGACATCGGCAGTAAGTGTCGGAACGGCATTCGGAAGGCACGGACAGCTATTCCACGCTAGCTGGCGATCTGCGTTGGCTAACCGAACGGCAGCAACTTGCGGACATCCACCGTGGTCAACGTCTTGGAAAAGCCGGAGAGCGCAAGTCCTTCGCGCAGCTGCTTGTCGCCGGTCCAAAGGGCGCACTTGCGCGCAAGGGCGAGAGCAACGTACGGGATGTCATCGGGATCCACGTGCGCGGTGAGTTGAACCGCCTTCAACCAGTGTTTGCGCGCGATCATTTCCTCGGCGACCAGGTCGATCTGCGCCAAGGCCCAGCGCTGCGCACTTTCCGTCTCGGCCAAGGTCTTCTTGGCGCTCTTGGCCATCTTGGGCCTTAGGCGAACCAGTTCATCGGCCAGGTAAGCGGGCGCGATCAGCTTGACAACTCCTTGTGCCTCGCGAAAGGTTTCCGCCACCACACCGTTCTTGCTCAGTACCGCACTGAACACGATGTTCGCGTCCACCACAAGGATCACGACACGAAGCGCTTCTTGTTCTTGCGCCACCAGTTGCGTTTGGCATCCTTGGCCAGCGCGTCAACGCTGCGCTGCGAAACCTTGGAGCCTTTGAGGAACTCCAGATGCCGCAGGTAGTCGAGTACGCGTTGCACCTTGTCGGTGTCCCATCCGCCCTTGAGCGTGATCACCAACTCGTCCTGGTTGTTGCGTTTGATGTCGAGCGACATGATGGTCAAAGATAATGGATGACGCCGCCCTTCAGGAGCGAACACCGGCACGCGCATTCGAGCCTGCCTGCGGTTGGCAGGCTCATCAGCACGAGAGCATTCCCATCCGGCATCATCTAATACCTACAAGGTCGTTGGGCCTTTGAAGGCGGGATAGTTCGACGATGGGAGCGAGATGGTCGCTGGGACGAGGAGGCCCCCCTCGGACTTGGACGCTTATTGCCTAGCAACAACCAATCGCGCAGACCATCGCGAGCCCAACTCGGTCACCGATGCGACATACATCCCGTTGGCTAGTCCAGGAGAAAGTGACATTGACGCGACCAATTGACCATTTTGCACCGGCAATACCTGTAGGCTCACTAGACGGCCGGACATGTCATGCAGTTCGGCTTGAACGTTCAGCGTCGATGCTTGCAATCCCCCGAGCGTGACCTGCACATCATCGCCCGTGGCGGGATTCGGTCCAAAACTGAGCACATCATCCACCGTAATGACAGTCTGCTCAGTGTATTCGATGGCTTTGGCATACATACCACCATTTGTATAAGCGACAACAACTTTGTCATTGGCACTAGCCTGAAGCCAACGCGGCCCGATGAAATCGGAGAATGAGGTCGTGAAATGCGCGGATCCTACCAAGTTCCAAGTACTGCCATTCCAATGGCGCACGGTAGCATGCCCTCCATCCAATGCCCCAGCCAGCAATCGTCCACTGGGATCGACATCCAAACACACAGAATAGCCCCCAAACGAGCCGAGATTCTCCCATGCATTTCCGTTCCAGCGTTTGACCAAATTCTCACCGGACAAGCGATAGGCAATTACCGGATCTCCATTCTCATCCATTGCCAAACTCTCATAGTATGTGATCCATTCGGTAAAGGAGCCCAGTGCGATCCAAGCACTACCGCTCCACCGCCAAACACTAACCCCTCCAGTCGTTGCCTGCTGAACCGCTACCACAATATTCCCTCCTCCATCCAAACCGATCCCGACCCTATTAGAGGTATAGTCGACCGGAACTGGATCTAGTTCATCCCACGAAGAACCATTCCACCTGACCACGTACGTATGGTAGTGGTCCTGAATGCTCGTGCCAACGCAGTAGACTACCACTGGATATGACTCGCCCGTTAGTGCAAGGCTGAGCCCTCTTGGGGTTCCATTTGTGAACCCCGGTTCACCAATTGACTGCCATGATGAACCATTCCAACGCATCACGGTCAACCCACCAATCCCATAATCACCATACGCCACAACTGGATAGCTGGCTGTGTCGAGAGCAATATCATGGTATGATGCCTGGCCTGCGGAGAAGCCAGCGGAACCGATCAGCTCCCAAACCTGGCCATCCCAACGCTTTACCGTGGTTCGATTCCCGAGAGCTAGGTCCGCATAAGCAACGATTGTCTCACCAGACTCACTCACCGCCAAGCTTGTGTAGTACGCCCCCATAGATGAGAATCCTCGTTCTCCATACTCCAACCATTCAGATCCATTCCATCGCTGCACATGAGTCCGCCACCCTAAACCCCAAGATTGACAGGCGATGATGAAATCGCCGTTGCCATCAAGAACCATCTTCGGACTCTGTGCGGAGAGGTAAGGGTCTACTGCGCAAACGATCTCCCAACTGGAACCATTCCAACGGCGGATGTATGTCCCGTCATCGTAGTCCTTGTAGAAAACGACAGGTCGACCCTGAATGTCAATATCGATCTGTACATCGGAGCAATTCCCCACTGAAATCCCGGAAGGACCGATAGTCTCCCACGAGGTGCCGTTCCATCGCTCAACAACAGGCCTATCGCCAAGCATCCAATTAGAGAGAACCACAATGGGATTCGCTCCATCATCCACGGCAATGTCTGTATAACTGACGGGAACATTTCCCAGATCAATCGGGGGAAGCGTTTCCCATATCGCACCGGTCCAACGTTGAATCCTTGTCAAGTGGATACCTGGGGGTGGGGGATGATAAGCGACAACCGGGTTGCCAGATGGGTCTAATGACAGATAGACATTGTACACATCCGAATCAGAAAAGCTCTCATCGCCGATCATTTCCCAAGCGCTTCCAGTCCATCGTTTGACGACAATATGCCGGTCCAGGGATTGATCGACATAGGCTACAATGAACCTCCCACTGACATCCTTGGCAAGCTTAACGGCCGTAACCACTCCGGATGAGAACCCATCCACTCCAACCGAGACCCATGTGCTCCCATTCCAGCGTCTCACAATAACGCGGTCGCCGTTGTCCGGATCGCTACCAGCCATCACTGGATTGCCAGAATCATCGAGAACCATATTCGACAATAGCGATCCGTTTGGAAAGAAGCCATCTGCGCCGAGCGCAATCCATTTCGTGCCATCCCAACGCCTTACGTGATATTCTCCATCCTCGCCGTAATCCTTAGCTAGAATGACAGGGTTGTTGTTGGCATCAATCGCGAGCCTGGGATAGTATGCCTTCCCAACGGAAGGCCAATTCCAATCGTTCGGGCCGAGGGGTTCCCAGTCCTGTGCAGAAACCGGCAGGCACAAGCCCAATAGCGCAATCGAGAGAAGAAGGGAAACTCTTAACCTCATGCTAATCATCTGGACCCTGACAGCGAAAGATAAACGACTTGACTTGAAGGGCCGGATTTCGCGTGAGGGACATGAGCGGAAAGCCCGCAAGCGAGGAGGAACGACGAGTGCGGACTTGAAGCGTTGGCCCGACCCCGCCTGCATTTGAGGCGGGGGCACGCCCAAACTCAATTCAAATTCAAGTACGCCCCCAACCCATGTACCCCGCCCTCCCTTCCATACCCGCTTTCCTTGTAGCCGCCGAAGGGTGAGGTGGGGTCGAACTTGTTGTAGGTGTTGGCCCAGATGACGCCCGCGCGTAATTTGCTGGTGAGGTTGAAGATCTTGGATCCCTTGTCCGTCCATACGCCGGCGCTGAGGCCGTAGGGCGTGTTGTTGGCTTTCTGGATCACCTCGTCCACGGTGCGGAAGGTCTGCACGGCGAGCACGGGACCGAAGATCTCCTCCTGTGCGATGCGCGCGCTTTGCGCCACGTTGAGGAAAAGCGTGGGGCGGCACCAGAAGCCTTTGCTGGGGAGGTCGCAGGTGGGCTGGTACATCTCCGCTCCGTCGCTGACGCCGTGCTTGAGGTACTTGTTGATGGTTGTTAGTTGCTCGCGGCTGTTGATGGCGCCGATGTCGGTGTTCTTGTCGAGCGGATCGCCCACGACGAGCGAGCGCATGCGGTGCTTGAGCTTGCGGATCACTTCGTCGTACACGCCTTCCTCCACGAAGAGGCGGCTGCCGGCGCAGCACACGTGGCCCTGGTTGAAGTAGATGCCGTTGATGATGCCTTCGACGGCCTGGTCGATGGCGGCGTCGGCG
>JBKJPT010000136.1:0-25973 GCA_046595075.1 Flavobacteriales bacterium | reverse complement strand
CCTACTGGCCGTAGGGCCGATCGGCACCAGCTTGTTATTGTGGTGCAACTTCCTGTTGCACGGCACGGCACACACTGCGGTCCACAAGGTGGTAAGGACGACGACCGATCCCACGTTGATCACGTACGAGTTCGCCAATGGCTACTTGGAGCAGTTCCCTTTCGCGCGCGCCACATACCGCGACTGGTACCCGATCGTGGGCAACGGTGTGCGCATCACAGAGGCCGAAGGGTTGTTGGGCGTGCCGGTGATCCTTGGTAAGGAACCGGTGGTGCTCGGTCACTGATCGCCGAAGTGGATCATCTCTTCCACCTCGAAGGGGAAGCGTTTCTTGACCATTCCCGATCTGCCGGCCACTGTGCCTTTCGCGGTCAACTTCATTTCGCCGCTGAGCGCACCGCTGAGGAGCATCATCAGCAACGGACCACCTTCCAAGTTCGCGTGCAAGTACACCGGATAGACCTTGGCCGCCTTTCGATCGAGCACCAGTGCTGAATCGAGCACGCCCTTGCCGATGTACTTATCGTTGATGAAGAGGTCCACGTCCGGCTCTTCCACTGCAATGGTGAACCCGTTGGGGTTGTCGATGCGCGCATCCAGACGTAAGGCAACCGATCGAGCATCGAGCTTCAGCACTTCAACATTGGTGATGTCCGTGAGCTCCACTTCCTTGTATGCGGAGCAGCTCGTGAGGGTGGCGATGACGACAAGAGACCCGATCGTGTTGCGCATGAACAACTCTTTGCGAAGCGTATGCTGGTCCCTCACGCCTTTCCGTTCATCAAGGCCGCATAATTGGCGAAGAAGCGTGGGATGGTGCGTATACCCATGAAGTAGTTGAACACGCCGTATTTCTCGTTCGGGCTATGGATGTTGTCCGAGTCCAAGCCGAACCCGAAGAGCACCGTCTTGAGGCCCAGCTCCTGCTCGAAGAGCGCCACGATGGGGATGCTGCCACCACCGCGCGTGGGGATCGGCTTTTTACCGAAGGTCTCTTCCATGGCCTTGCTCGCAGCGAGGTATGCGGGACTATCGATGGGCGTCACAGCCGCTTCGCCGCCATGGTGCGGGCGCACCACAACCTTTACCCCCGGCGGCGCGATCTTCTCGAAGTGGTCCTTGAAGAGCTTGGTGACGGCATCGCTCTTCTGGTTCGGCACCAACCGCATGCTCAGCTTCGCGAAGGCTTTTGAGGGAAGCACGGTCTTGGCGCCTTCGCCGATGTAGCCGCCCCAGATCCCGTTCACATCCAAGGTAGGACGTATGCTGCTGCGCTCTTCGGTGGTATAGCCCTTTTCGCCGCGCACGGCGTCGATGGCAAGGTCCTTCTTGTAATCCGTTTCGTTGAACGGTGCCTCGGCGAGCGCCTTGCGCTCGGCGGCGCTCAATTCCACCACCGCATCGTAGAAACCGGGGATCGTTACACGACGATCGGCATCGTGCAGGCTCGCGATCATTTCGCAAAGCGCGTTGATGGGGTTGGCCACAGCGCCGCCGTACACCCCGCTGTGCAGATCGCGGTTGGGGCCCGTCACTTCCACTTCCACGTAGCTGAGCCCGCGCAATCCTGTGTTGATGCTCGGGCAATCGTTGGCGATCATGGCCGTATCGCTGATCAGTACCACGTCGGCCTTCAGGCGTTCCTTGTTAGCCGCCACGAACACGCCTAGGTTGTCGCTCCCCACTTCCTCTTCACCCTCGATCATCACTTTAACATTGCAGGGCAGACCGCCGCTCTTCGTCATGGCCTCTATGGCCTTGAAGTGCATGTAGAACTGGCCCTTGTCATCAGCACTGCCCCGGGCGTAGATCATCTCGTCCTTGATCACCGGCTCAAAGGGGCCACTGTGCCAGAGATCCAGTGGATCGGGCGGCTGCACATCATAGTGGCCATAGACCAGCACCGTGGGCTTGTTGGGGTCCACGATCTTTTCGCCGTACACGATCGGGTGCCCCTTGGTGGGGCACACTTCCACCTTCTCCAATCCAGCTTCGATCATGCGTTGCTTCACGGCATCGGCACACCGTGCCACGTCGTCTTTGTACTTGGGGTCGGCACTTACGCTGGGTATGCGCAGGAGGTCCAACAACTCATTGAGGAAGCGCTCCTTGTGGGAGTCTATATATGCGTCGATCGCGTGCACGGGAAAGGGTGTTGGTGGGGTGGCCGAAGATAGCCGCCGTGGCCATGAAGGCTTTGGGCAACCTTTACATAACGGCGGGGGTCTAGGTTTCGTCCGTCAAGCTGTACTTTTCAACACTGAACGACCACCCCGTACCCATGGCCAACCGTTCCCTCATTCTCGTTTCCATGCTCTTTATGGGTCTCAGCACCCAGGCTCAATTGGTTGTAAACAACGCCCCAACGCCCACACAATTGGTGCAGACCGTGTTGCTTGGCGGTGGCGTTACAGCGAGCAACATCACCTTCAACGGGGCGTCCGGGGCCACACAGACCGAACAGATGGGCACCTTCGATGGTACGACATCGAACATCGGCCTGCCAAGCGGGGTGCTTATGGGCACCGGCGACATCAACGTGGCACCTGGCCCCAATGTGGGAGGCGGTAGCACAATGGGTGGCGGCAACTTCGGTTTCGGGGACGCAGACCTTACTCAGATCAGCGGCGTGACACACAACGATGCGGCGATCCTTGAGTTCGACTTCATTCCCACCGGCGATACCCTTCGATTCCGCTATGTATTCGCAAGCGAGGAGTATGATGAGTATGTGTGCGGTTCGGTGAACGATGCCTTCGGATTCTTCCTGAGCGGACCTGGATTCGCAGGGCCCTTCGCCAATGGTGCGGTGAACTTGGCCTTGATCCCCGGCGGCAGTATCCCGGTCTCGATCAATACCGTGAACCTTGGTGTGTCCGGATCTGCTGGAACGTTGAGCAATTGCCAAGCGCTGGACCCCAATTTTGCTGCCAACAGCATTTACTACAACACCAATGCCGGCGGAACGACCGTGGAGTATGACGGCTTCACCGTCGTTCTCACCGCCTTCGCGCTCGTCAGTTGTGGCACGCAGTACCACATCAAGATGGCCATCGCAGATGGCGGCGACACGGTTTTCGACAGCGGTGTGTTCTTGGAAGCAGGCAGTTTCACCAGCACGGGCAATGTGATCCCCACGCTCGCCGGTGGAACGGGCATCAACGGAACAACTATGCTCGAAGGCTGCAACCCGGTGGAACTGATCTTCACCCGCTTGGGCGATACCACTGATGTGGATACCGTCGACATTTTCATCACAGGCACCGCTACTCCCGGAATTGATTACAGCCCTGCGCTTCCTGCACAGCTGATCTTCCCTGCTGGTCAAGAGACCACCAGCTTCATCCTCAACGTGCCCATCGACGCCGATGGCCCCGAGACGATCATCGTCACCATTGAGCAACTCATCGAATGCGCTGGGATCGTCATCCAAACCGTTTTCACATTCAACATCGATAGCCCGCCACCGCTGGATGTGCAGAGCAACGATATCAACGGTATATGTGGGCAAACCCATTTGCTTGCCCCGGTGGTTACCGGGGGTATGGGGCAATACACGTACCTGTGGAGCACGGGCGAAACAACGCCTACCATCGATGTGTCGCCAGGGGTCACCACCACTTATTCGGTAACGGTGAGTGATATCTGCGGTGTACTGCCTTTCACTGCGGACTTCACCGTGACCTTGCCGATCTACTTGCCGATAGACATCACTGTGGATCCTGCAACGGAGATAGACTGCCTTTCCACTGGCCCGATCAGCGTAACGAATGCCACGGGTGGTGACAACACCTATACTTATGCATGGACCTTGAACGGCCAGCCGGTGGTGCCCGGCAATACAGCGACGATCATCGTACCCAATGGTCCGCCCTTGTATTACGTGGTCACGGTTACCGAGGGCTGCGGGACTTCGATCCAGGACAGCGTGCTCGTGAGCACTGTTCCGCTTCCGCCGATCGAGGTGGAGATCGTTCCGTACGAAACCGTGATATGCACCGGTGATACCACGGTCTTGGAAATGTTCTCGGTGACCGGTGGAAGCGGGGTTTACACCCTGGCTTGGACCGATCCGAACGGTGCACTGCTAAGCACAGTGGACACGCTCCAAGTTGGTGTGCCCTTCGATCAGACCTACACGCTAACGGCTACGGACCAGTGCCTCAACGATGGCTTCGCCACGGTGACCGCGCGGATCCCGATCTATGATCCGTTCAACCTCACCATGCCGGGCGACAAGATCATCTGTGCTGGCGACAGTGTGGAGTTGCTCGCCTTGATCACCGGTGGATCAGGGTACTACACCATTTTGTGGCATTTGGAGGACAGCCTGAGCGACCCGCTCTATTGGATGAGCCCTGATGAGAACACCGAGTATGTAGTGAGCGCAGTTGACCAGTGTGGTTTCGAAGCCATGGACGAAACAGAGGTGGAAGTGGAGCATGTGTACACCGACATAGAAGTGACGAACAAAGGCCAGGACGACTGGTACTTGCAAGCCGCCACGCTGCCGTATGCCCAGCATTGGGTTTGGGACATGGGCGACGGTACTCGGTACCGGTACGATGAGGTGTATCACAGTTATGTGGACCTGGACGAGCATTGGGTGACACTGAAGATCGTGACCCCCAATGGTTGCCATGGCATGGACAGCGTGCTGCTGAAGCCGCCTGCCCACATCTATTTCCCGAATGCCTTCACTCCGGATGGTGATGGGATCAACGAAATGTTCGGTCCATTGGGCCATTACATCGAAGAATTCGAAATGACCATCTTCGACCGCTGGGGCGAGCAGATCTTCAATACCAAGGAATACGGCGTGAACTGGGACGGCAAGGTGAACGGAGGCGATGAGGCCATGACCGGGGTGTATGTGTACACTTACCGCGTGGTAGGTCTATTGTTCCCGGCCACAGATGGTATCGGACACGTGACCCTATTGCGCGGAACACAGGACTAAAACCGAAGGAACAGTGATCAACAATCGATCCTTTGCAATGGGCCTGGCGGCCCTGATCTGCGGCACCGCTGGTGCGCAATTGACCGTACTCACGGATCAAACCCCCACCCAGCTGGTGCAAGATGTGCTGCTCGGCGGGGGTGTGGCAGTGAGCAACGTGAGCTTTAACGGTGTACTGGATCCGGGTACGGCACAACAAGGCACCGGTTCGTTCACCGGCACCTCCAGCTTGGGCCTTCCTGCAGGTGTTATTCTCACATCCGGTTTGGCGGGCAGCATCGGCCAGGCAGCCTCAGGATTTCAGAGCGATCAACCCACCCCCAACTATAGCGATGACGATCTGGTCACCATTACGGGCGGTACGGTCAATAATGCTGCAGTGCTCGAATTCGATTTCGTGACCACCGGTGACTCCATCAAGTTCCGCTACGTGTTCGGTTCGGAGGAATACCCTGAGTGGGTCTGCTCCTTCAACGATGTGTTCGGCTTCTTCCTCAGCGGTCCTGGGATCGCAGGCCCTTACACCAACAATGCGATCAATATCGCGTTGCTGCCCGATGGCGTTACCCCTGTGTCCATCAACAACGTGAACAACGGCGACAACAACAACCCCACGGATCCATTTTGCCCTGCCGTTAACCCGCAGTACTACATCGACAATACCACTGGGACCACCGTGGTTTATGATGGCCATACCACCGTGCTCACATGCGCTCGACCGGTCGAGTGCGGCCAGACCTACCACATAAAGCTCGCCATTGCAGATGCGCTCGACCAAGCGTTCGATAGCGGCGTGTTCCTCGAGGCAGGCAGCTTCACCAGTACGCCATTCCTACCCACGCTTACACCGGGCCCCGGTATTGTGGGCACCAACACCATCCTCGAAAGCTGCTACCCTGTAACCATCGATTTCACGCAGACAGGAGCTGGTGGCGACACTAGCGTGGTGTACATCATCGTGAGCGGTACTGCTACCGCAGGTGTTGATTACGTTCCCGCCTTCCCAGATTCCCTGGTGTTCTATCCCGGCGATTCCATCCAGAGCTTCACCTTCAACTGCCCCATCGATATCGATGGTCAGGAAACGCTGATCCTCACGCTGATCTCGGAATCACCGTGCGCGGGACAGACCATCACCAACGAGTTCATCTTCTACATAGAATCGTCCCCGCCGTTGATCATCGTTGGCGGGAGTCAGGTGATCCCGTGCTTGGGCACTGCTACGCTCACTCCTGTGGTGTCGGGTGGGTATCCACCGTACTCGATCACTTGGAGCAGCGGGCTACCTCCCGGACCAACGGCCACGGTCTCGCCGATCCAGAACACGGCATACACTGCAACAGCAACGGACGATTGTGGTACCACTTCCATTGCGCAGTTCTTCGTGGACATCGAGCCGCTGCCGCCGATCAACATGAACATAATCGGACCGAGCACGGTGATGGAATCCTGCGAGAGCACCTCGTTCAACATCATTCGGCCACAAGGTGTGCCTGGTCCGGTGGACCTGCAGATCACCTTCACGGGTGCTGCTCAGAACGGATCGGATTTCAACGTACCTACTACGATCAACATCCCGGACGGGGTCCTCAACATCGTCACACCATTTCAACCCTTGGAGGACAACGTTGCCGACAACGGCGAAACGGTGACCATCATCGCCACCTTCACCGATGATTGTGGGCGCTCTACTTCCGACAGTGTGACCATCACCATCTTGGACGCTCCACCGATCCTGCTGAGCACTGATGACTTCACGATCGAATGCCAGCCGGACAGCATGTTGCTCACGGCCGAGGCCAGTGGTGGCGTGGGACAACTCAACCTCCAATGGAGCACCGGGGACCAGGGGTATACCACTTGGGTTACCATGCAGATCCCGGGCACCTACACTGTTACGGCCACCGACGAATGCGGCCGCTCGGTGAGCGCCGAAGCGGTGGTCACCGTGGAATGCGAGGTGGTGATCCCCAACGTGATCACGCCCAACGGCGATGGCCATAACGATAAGTTCTCCATCGAGGGTATCACATACTCCAGCAACACTGTGACCATCTACAACCGATGGGGAATGAAAGTGTACGAGGCCAGCAACTACCGCAATCAGTGGGATGCCGATGGCGTACCTGATGGGACTTACTACTACGAGGTGGTGCTGACACTGAAGGACCGCCACTACACCGGACCGCTCACCATCTTGCGCAACGGCTGGTAGGCCTCAACGAACGATCAGCGAAGAGCCCGTCATCTCGACGGGCTTTTCCATTTCCATCAGGTCCAAGAGGGTCGGAGCCACATCGGCGAGCACCCCGTTGCGGATCGCGCATTGCGTGTCGCTAAGCACGAACACGGGTACAGGATTGGTACTGTGCGCCGTGTTCGGTGTTCCATCGGGGTTCAGCGCCTTGTCCGCGTTGCCATGATCAGCGATGATCACCACCGAATAACCATTGGCGCGCGCCGCCTCCGTCACTTGTCGGGTGCAACCGTCGGTTACTTCCACTGCGCGCACTATCGCATCGAACACGCCGCTGTGCCCCACCATATCGGGGTTGGCGAAATTGAGGATCACAAGATCCGCTGAGCGCTTGTTGAGTTCAGGGACGATGGCGTCCACGATCCCTTGAGCGCTCATCTCAGGTTGTAGATCGTAGGTGGCCACCTTGGGCGATGGTAGCATGATCCGCGATTCACCATCGAAAGGCTGCTCCCTTCCACCGCTGAAGAAGAATGTGACGTGCGGATATTTCTCCGTTTCAGCGATGCGGATCTGCTTGCCCCCTGCACGCGATACCACTTCACCCAAAGTCATCGGTAGGTCGTCCTTGCGGAAGAGCACGCGCACATCCTTGTATGTAGGATCGTATTCAGTGAGGGTGACGTAATGCAGGGACAATGGCTCCATGCCCTGCTCCGGGAAGGCTTGCTGAGTGAGCGCTTGTGTGATCTCCCGGCAGCGGTCCGTGCGGTAGTTGAAACAGATCACCACATCGCCCGGTCTGATGCACGCTATGGGTGCGCCGTCCTTGTCCACCACCACATGGGGATCAATGAACTCATCCGTCTTGCCTGCGGCGTAGCTGGCGTCGAAGGCTGTTAGCGGATCACCAACGGCGATCCCCTTTCCACGTGCGAGCAGTTCATAGGCGCGCTGTATCCGTTCCCAACGCTTGTCGCGGTCCATGGCGAAGTAGCGACCGCAGACCGTGGCGATGCGCACTGGCGTGTCACGTGTGTTCTCCAGAAAGCGCTTCATGTACCCGCGACCGCTGCGCGGATCGGCATCACGACCATCGGTGAACGCGTGCATGAACACTTCCTTGAGCCCTGCCCGTGCGGCCATATGGCAAAGCGCTTCGGCATGCGTGCGCATGGAATGCACACCACCATCGCTGAGAAGACCCATGAAGTGCAAGCGTGAACCGCGGGCCGCAGCAAAGGCAGCCTGCAGTGCAGGCTCTTGCTCCAAGCTACCATCCGCGATCGCGCGATCGATGCGCACCAGATCCTGGAACACCACGCGTCCTGCGCCGATGTTCAGGTGGCCCACCTCACTGTTGCCCATCTGCCCGGCGGGTAGCCCCACATGCTCGCCGTCCGTGAGGAGTTGTGCATGCGCTGCAGTGCGCATGAGCCCATGAATGAACGGCGTTCGTGCCTGCGCTATGGCATCGGTGCGATCTCCCGCTCCGAGGCCCCAACCATCCATGATGATCAGAATTGCTTTACTGGTGGCCATCAACGCTGCGGAAATGTGGCGATGAAGATAGACCCGTGCGGAGCGCGCCCCCGGACCTCCACATGCCCACCCATGCGGTGTGCGAGCCTACGCACGATGAACAGTCCCAGACCGGTGCCTTGTGCGGCACGCACCTCCTCGGACCCCGAGCGATGGAAACGTTCGAAGATCCGCTCGCGCTCTCCCAGGGCTACACCCGGGCCTTCATCGCTCACGACCAGTTGCCAACCGTTCGTCGTGGTGCGTACCTCTACCTCGACCTTGCTGCCGGATGGGGAGTACTTCATCGCGTTCTCGATCAGGTTCTCGGCTATGCTGCGCAAGGCGTGCGGATCGCTGCGTGTTACGAACTGCTGCTGACCCCTCAGTTCGATGCAGTGCGAACCCACCCCACGCGCAAGTGCACGATCGATCGATCCACGTAGGAGCATCAACACATCCACCTCTTCCAGCCTCAGCGGCACTGAGTTCTCCTCGGCCGTGGTGGCCAGAAGCACTTTGTCGGTGAGCAGTGCCAGGCGATCGGCTTCCTCGGCCGCGCTGCGCCGCAATTGGTCGCGTTGCTCAGTATTCAGTTCCGGACGGGCCAAGGTGCTCAGTTGGAGTTTTATCGCCGCAATGGGTGTGCGCAGTTCATGCGTAACAGCTAGGAGGAAGTTGTGCTGCGAACCTGCTTGACGTAGGTCCCTGCGCACCGAACGATAGACCAGGTACAGGAGTCCTGTAAGTAACATGAGGAACACACCGGCCTCGCCCACCACCATGAGCATACGCCTAGAAGGATCGGGGACCGCTGTCCCCTCGGCGTTATGCCGACCCACCGCTTCCTTCAGCCGGTCGATCTCGCCGTCCTTGCGCACCAGCAGTAAGGCCCACCAGATGGTTTGTGCAGCTATATAGGCCACCGCGGCCGCGAAGAGCCAGAGCGTTCGTCGCGGCGATGGAGCGTTCATGGCGCACGAAGGTATTCCGTGGATAAAAGGCGTTGCTATCTTGCCTCGCTCTAGGACCATGGACGCGCTGGGCGCAAAGACATACATCCTCGCCAGGCTCAAGAACGAGCTGCCTGTCGATCGCACCTACCATTGCTTGGAGCACACCCTGGATGTGTACGCAAGCGCCATTGGCATTGCCGAGCAGGAAGGGATCACCGGCGAGGGACTTGTTCTGCTGAAGATCGCCGCGCTCTATCATGATTCGGGCTTCGCGGTGCAGGACCAAGACCACGAGATCGCCAGTTGCAATATCGTACGTGAGAAGCTGCCTGGATTCGGCTTCACCGAGCGGCACGTGGAATTGATCTGCGACATGATCATGTCCACCAGGATCCCCCAACGTCCGCGAAACAAGCTGGGCCGTGTACTCTGCGATGCCGATCTGGACTACCTGGGCCGTGGTGATTTCCTCCGCATTGGCGAAACGCTCTTCCATGAAATGCGCACCTACGGGGTGCTGAAGACCGAACGCGATTGGAACGCACTACAGGAACGCTTCCTGGAACGGCACAACTACTTCACCATGACCAATAAGAAGTTGCGCGAGCCCTTGAAGCAGGAACACCTGCGACAAGTGAAAGCCTGGCTTGCCGCACACTGATGCGTGCCGATCTCACCGTTCACCCCAAATGAAAAACCCCGGATCGCCCGGGGTCTTTCTTCTGCGGTGGTGCCTCCCAGAATCGAACTGGGGACACACGGATTTTCAATCCGTTGCTCTACCAGCTGAGCTAAGGCACCTCTGGTTCGCTTCGCCAGCAATGGTGTTGGCAAAGAGGCCGCGAATATAGAGAAGGACCCACCATGCACGAACGCCCACTGGACCTGGTGCTGGATACCGGCAACTCCCGTACGAAGGTGGCGCTGTTCCACGGTGTTAGCTTGATGGGACGCACTGCATTCACGAATGGCAGCACCACAGCACTGGACCGTTTCCTTGGCGACGTAAAACCCCTCCGCATCGCGATCGGGTCCGTGGCTGCCGAGGACGTCGGGTTCGTGAAGCACTTGCAAAAATTAGCACCCCTGCTCCACATCACAGGAGGCTCGTATACTCCGTTGCGGTCGCAGTATACCACGCCACTTGCACTTGGTGTTGATCGCCTTGCCAATGCCGTAGCGGCCAACGCGCTTTTCCCCGGCCGTTCAGTGATCGCTGTGGATCTGGGCACCTGCATCACATATGATCTGGTGGATGCCCAAGCAACCTATCTCGGTGGTGCCATTACCCCTGGGCTGCGCATGCGCGCTGCAGCGATGAACCAATACAGCGCTCGCTTGCCCGATGTAGTCCCCGCCGAAGATCCTGACCCATTGGGCAACAGCACGAACGCATCGCTGCAAGCCGGTATTCATCACGGTGTGCTCGGCGAACTGAAGGAGTTCATCCGTACGTACGCGTACCATGGGCCCGATCCTGCCGTTGTGCTCACCGGCGGCGATGCCCCACGCTTCGCGCGCGCCATGAAAACAGGCATCTTTGCGCACCCTTTCCTCACCCTTGAAGGCCTTCGCATCATACTGCATCACCAATACGGTGATAGCGGCTTGCCTGCTGGTGTTGTTGCCAGCTGAAGCACGGCCGCAAGGCCAACAAGGCAGTGGCTCTCCCTATTCGGCATTCGGGTTCGGCGATCTGGCCGGTACCTCGCAGTCCATCCAGGCCATGATGGGCGGTACCGGCATCGCGCTTGCCGATCCGTTCGGCGTGTCGCGGATCAATCCGGCCTCGTACCCCTTCTTGGGCCACACCACGTTCGAGGCAGGGGTCACGGTGCGCAACCTGAGCTACACCACCGATGCCATTTCAACCCAAGGCCATAATACACGCCTACAAGGGCTCTCCTTGGGAGTGCCGTTCGGCAAAGGAAAATGGGGTCTTGCACTCGGACTTCACCCAGTTACAACGGTGAGCTATAAGGTCACCGATGTGGTGGCTGTGGAAGGTGGTGATGCGAGTTTGGTGTACAGCGGCAATGGCGGCCTCGATCGCGCTTACATCGGTATCGGCCGCATGATCTGGCAGGGCAACGACACGGTGAACCGGGGCGGCAAGTTGACCGTTGGCGCCAACCTCGACTACGTCTTTGGCAAGGTTGAAGGTTCGCGCAAAGCCTATTACCCAAGCGGAGGGGGCTATTACAACTCCAGTGTCGCCAACACCTTCGTGGTGCGTTCGCCCATGGCGAGCGTCGGTTTGCAATACGCTGGCGACCTCGTTGATCTGGCCACAGCGCGTGAGCGTATGCGCCAACGCAAGAAGCGCTTGCAGGACCGCGATGCACGGGAAGAGATGGACTGGCTCAATGCTGGTCGCGACCCCCAGGAACGCCGGGCTGTGAAAATGCCCAAAGGCGAGGGCGAAGCATTGCGGTTCAGGATCGGCCTCTGCGCCGAACTGCCAGCAGCGCTTGCTGCCCGCAACACGTTGGTGGCGAACAACTTCCTTCTGGGTAACACGGGCGTGGAGTTCCCACGGGATACGGCTCTTTTCATCGATGGGGTAAAGGGCCACTTGAACATGCCCGCCTTGTTCGGGTTCGGTATTGCCATGAGCCAGAGCCATTGGACCGTCACAGCCGAGCATCGCCGTCGGGACTGGTCGCAGTTGACCGTGGATGTGGAAGGCTATGAAGTACACAGCGAACTCAGCAGCGGAGCGTCCTATGCCATAGGCGCATCCTATCGGCCTTCGGGTGATGAACGCGGCACCTTCTTCACCGGTGCCAGCTACCGCATGGGCGTGCGCTACGCCAACGATTATCTGGTGGTGAACGGTAACGCATTGGATCAGATGGCCGTCTCCTTCGGGGCCTCGTTCCCGGTGATGGGCTCCAGCACGCGCAGCCGCCTCAACATCGGTACAGAACTGGGTCGGCGCGGCGGCACGTCCAATGGACTGCTGCTGGAACGTTACGCCGACATCTTCATCGGTATCACCATTACGCCCGACCTACGCGAGCGCTGGTTCAAGAAGCGGCGGATCGATTGATCATGTCCGTAGCAACTGGAATTTGTTCGCGCGGCATGCTCGCCGTTCTGGCCACAACAGCCCTTGTTTCCTGCAAGAACGATCTGGACAAGGTGGCTGCGGTGGAACTGCCGGCCGCCGTGCCCGATCGCGTAACAACCGAGGCCGAATATTTCTACAGCGACAGTGGTATTGTGCGCAACCGCTTGCGAGCGGGCCGCATCACCGAATGGAGCGGCAAGCCAGGGCGCACCGAACTCAACGATGGCGTTGAACTGCTCTTCTATGATGCACAAGGCAAACCCGGCAGTGTGCTCACCGCACGCCGTGGGCTGGTGTTGCCCGGCCTCAAGCGCATGGAGGTGTACGAGCAAGTTGTCTTTGTGAACACCCGCGGCGAAAGGCTGGAAACCGAACAGCTTACCTGGGAACAGGACAGCGCACGCGTATACACGGACAAGGCCGTGCGGGTGCAGCGTGGACAGGACGTGATCCACGGCAATGGCCTGGATGCCGCCGAGGATTTCAGTAGATACGTGATCCGCAAGGTCACCGGCGAGATAAACCTGCAGGGCGATACCTTGGCCCAACAATGATCCCTCCCGAAAACCCGGGACGAAACGCATGCGCAAGCTCAATCGGTTCATGGAGCACTTTTGGATGGCAGTGTGTATCGGCACGGCCATCGCCGCAGGGTGGGTGATCGCCACCGATGGCTTTGATCCGGGCAAGCAATGGCTGCTCTTCCCGGCCATTGCGCTGGCCATGTTCGGCTTCCGCCGCTTTACGCGGAAAAAATTGGAGGCCATGGAGGACCGCGAGCGCGCCAAGCGCGGCTGATCGCCCGTCTATCTTCGCCCGGCCCCCGCTACTGTTCGTGAGCCCCACCGACCTCCTCCTCATTCTGATCTCCATCGCGGTCTCGGCCCTGTGCTCGGGCTTGGAGATCGCTTTCGTCACGGGCAACAAGCTGTACATAGAGCTGGAGCGCAACCGTGGCGCGATCTGGGCCCGCGTGATCGCCGCATTGCAAAGGCGTCCCGCCCGTGTGATCAGTGCATTGCTCGTGGGCAACAACATCGCCATGGTGGTGTACGGCGTGGTCATGGCCGAAGTGATGGAGCCTTGGCTTGCGCGCTTCGGTTTCGGCAATGCCTTCGTGGTGGTGTCGCAAACCATCCTGAGCACCTTGCTGATCCTGGTGGTGGCGGAGTTCCTACCGAAGGCGCTCTTCCGCCTCGACCCCAATCGCGTCCTCAGCATTTTCGCCCTGCCACTGCAGATCCTCTACATCGTCCTATGGGCGCCCACCATGCTCATGACCGGCATTAGCGAGGGGGTGCTGCGCATCTTCGGTGTTCGCACCAAGCCCGGCCAATTGGCCTTTGGGCGCATCGATCTGGACGAGTTCCTGCGCGAGCTCAGCGCGGGCCGCACCAAGGAAGACACCCTCGATGCCGAAGTGGAGTACATCAAGAACACGCTCGAGCTCAGCAGCATCAAGGTGCGCGAGCTCATGGTGCCGCGCGCGCGCATAGAGGCCATCGATGTGGAGGAGAACGTGGATGCCCTGCACAAGCGTTTCACCGATACCGGCATGAGCAAATTGCTGGTGTACAAGGACAGCATCGACAACGTCATCGGGTACGTGCACGGCTACGAGCTCTTCCGCAGGCCGCGCACCATACGCGTGGTCTTGCGGCCGGTGAACTTCATTCCCGGCACAATGCCTGCCGATGAAGTGCTACAACTCTTCATCAAGCAACGCACCCACGTGGCCGTTGTGGTGGACGAGTTCGGTGGAACTGCCGGTATGCTCACCATGGAGGATGTGGTGGAGTCCATCGTGGGGGACATCGACGACGAGCACGACACCCCCGAGGACGTGGATGAGCGCTTGAGCGAGAACGAATTCCTCTTCAGCGCGCGCCTCGAAGTGGCCCACTTGCGGGAACACCACCACTTGGACCTGATCGAAGACCCGGAATATGATACCCTGGCCGGCTACCTCATGCACCGCACTGGCGAACTGCCCGAGCAGGGGCAAGTGATCGATCTGGCCCCTTTCCGCTTCACCATTGCGCAGGTGGTGCACGGCCGTATCGATCTGGTGCGCGTGCAGGTGCTGGATACGGAGTCCGGTTTCACAGCCTGACCCCGTCGCCGGACCACCTAGGTTCCCAAGGCATTCTGCCACCCGCTGCGTACCGGGTTGCCGCCTATATTCGCAGCCCCAATTCAAGTAGGTATGGCGATCATTGGTAAGATCCGCGAACGAGGCGGATTGCTCGTAGGTGTTGTTGGTGGCGCACTGGTGCTGTTCATCGTCGGTGAACTCTTCAGCAATCGCGGCCCTGGTGGGTCCCAGGATGCCTTGGGCGAGGTCAACGGTAAAAAGATCGACATTCGATCATTCGAAGGCCGGGTGGACCAGGAGGTGAACGGCCTCAAGGTCGATTTCCAGAACACGGCCACGGCTCAGCTTACCGAGCAGGTGCGCAACTCCGCATGGAACGAAGTAGTGCGGGAGCTCAGCCTGTTGAACCAGGCCGAAGAGGCCGGCTTCACAGTGCCGCAAGCCGAGTACGACGATATCCGCTGGGGCGCCAACATCGCCCAGGACCTCAAGGGCATCCCCTTCCTTCAGGGGCAGGACGGTCAGATCGACCCGAATGCCGCAAAGCAGTGGTTCGCGAACAAGGATGCGAACTGGCCCAACTACTACCCCGTGATGGAGCGCCGCCTGATCCAGAACAGGCTCTATGGCAAGTACACCGCTCTGGTGAAGAAGAGCGTGTTCGCCAATAGTGCCGAGGCCCGCGAAGAGTTCATGAGTAAGAACCTGCGTGCCACCTTCAGCTTCGTAGCCAAGCGCTATGATAGCGAGCCCGATAGCCTGTACTCAGTTACAGATCAGGACCTGCGCCGCTACCACGACCAGCACAAGAACGATCCCAAATACAAGCAGAAGGCGTCGCGCAGCTTCGACTATGTGCTTTTCCCCGTGAAACCCAGCGAGAGCGATCGCGCGAGCTTCCAGGCCGGCCTCGCCAAACTGCGCACCGACTTCGAAGCGAGCACCAACGACTCCCTCTTCGTGGTGGGCAATGCCGATTCACGCAGCTATAGCCTTATTCCCTTCAAGGAAGGAACCGCCGATGCCATCACTGATTCGCTCATCGCAGCTGCGGTGGCCGGTGGCGTGGTGGGGCCGTATGCCGAAGGCGATACCTGGAAACTGGTGAAGGTGAAAGAGTTGAAGGAGATCCCCGAAGTGCGCGTGCGCCACATCCTACTTTCCATCAAGAGCCCCGAAGGCGCCGACCTTCCCGAAGCCGATGCGAAAGTGAAGAAGGCCCGTGCTGATAGCGTGCTCGCCGTGCTGCGCAAGGACCGCAAGAAGTTCGACGACCTCAACGCGAAGTTCACCGAGGACCCCGGTGGCAAAGGCAACGGTGGCGACTACGGCTTCTTCGACAAGGACAAACAGTTCGTGCAGGAGTTCAAGGACGCAGGCTTCAACAACCCCGTGGGTTGGACCGGCGTGGTGAAGACCCAGTTCGGCTACCACGTGATGGAAGTGATGGAGAAGCGCACCCGCAGCGAGCGCCTCATCGCCACCATCGACCGCACATCAAAGCCCTCGTCAACAACGATGGATGAGATGTACAAGCGGGCCAACGAGTTCAGCCTTACGCACACCACACCCGAAACGATCAAGGCTGCGGCCGATTCTGCGGGCCTCACCGTCACCAACGTGGACGACTTCCAAGTGGATTCGCGCTTCGTGCAGGGCTTGCAGCAGCCAGCGACCATGATCAGCTGGGTGAACCGCGCCGAAGTGGGCGATGTGAGCGAACCCATTGCCAGCGGCGATAACTACGCGGTGGCCATATTGAAGAAGGTGAAGGAGGCGGGTGCCCCTGAACTGGATGATGTGCGTGAGGCGTTCACCGCCGAAGTGGTGAAGGAGAAGAAGGCCGAAGCATACATGGCCAAGATGCAGGGCAAGACCGATCTGGCTGCATTGGCCACTGAACTCGGCCTAAGCGTGCAGACGGCCACCGACATGCTCTACAACGTGTTCAGCATCCCAAACGGCACCAGCGAATTCGAAGCCATCGGTAAGATCTTCGCCCTCAACAACGGGCAGACCAGCGTGCCTTTGAAGGGCGATGGCGCCGTGTACGTGGTGAGCATGACCACCCGCACCGATGCACCCGAGGCCACCGACCTGAGCGCCGAGCGCAGCAGCTTGCTCTCCCGCACACAATCGCGCGCCGAGACCGGTGTCTTCAACGCCCTGCGCGAAGCAGCGGGCATCGTGGATAACCGGTATATGTTCTACTAGAAGTTGATCCGATGAACGAAGGAGGCCCGGAGCGATCGCTCCGGGCCTCCTTCGTTTTAACGCAACTGGCTCAACCTCTCCGCATCCAATCGGATCAGCGTCCCGAGCAACAGCGTGAACCCGATCATGCTACTACCACCGTAGCTGAAGAAGGGCAGGGGAATGCCGATAACTGGGGCGAGGCCGATGGTCATGCCCACATTGATCATGAGGTGCAGGAAGAAGATGCTGGCCACGCAATAGGCGTAGATGCGCGTGAAGCGTGAGCGCTGGCGATCGCTGATCTGGATGATGCGCAGGATGAGGACCGTGAACAGGATCACCACAGCTGCGGTGCCTAGGAAGCCCCACTCTTCGCCCACGGTGCAGAAGATGAAATCGGTGCTCTGCATGGGCACGTACTTGAACTTGGTGAGGGTGCCTTCCAAGTAGCCCTTGCCCGCGAAGCCGCCGCTACCAATGGCAGTCTGACTTTGCTTCACGTTGTAGCCCAGGCCTTGCGGATCCTCCAACTGGCCCAGCATAACCAAGATGCGGTCGCTCTGGTGTTTCTCAAGCACATTAGCGAATGCGTAATCCACACCGCCGATGAAGACGGCAGAGCTCACAACGCCCATTACGATATAGCCGTATAGCCGCTTGCGCAAGCGCTTCAACACCAAGTTGCGCACCACCAACCAAGCCAAGCCTGCGAAGAAGACGATGAGGCCCATGAGGAAATAGGGGCCCGGCAGTGCGTAGTCCGTGAACGGCAGACCGAATGAAGTGTCCTTGAGGATCAGCGAGAGGATCGAGAGGAAGCCTGCAAGGATCCCGAGCAACAGCACGTTACCCGAAAGACCTTCGCGGTAGAGCACTAGGATGAAAGCACCCGAAACCAGCGCGGTGCCGGTGTCGGGTTGCAACATGATGAGGCCAACGGGAAGTCCGATGAGGATGGCGCTCACCACTCGCGATCGGGTATCGACAAGGGCTTTCAAACCGCTGAGGTAGCGGGTGAGCGCGAGGGCGGTGGCGTACTTGGCGAACTCCGCAGGCTGTATGCCGAAGCTGCCCACGCCGAACCACGCGCGCGCGCCGTTCACCTCTTTGCCGAAGATGAGCACCGCAACAAGCAGCAGCAGTACGGCCACATAAATGCCGTAGGCCATGTCGCGGATCAGGTCGCCACGCACCAGCAGGATGCACCCACCGAGCACAAGGCTGATCCCCATCCACACGGCCTGCTTGCCGTACTCCTTGCTCTGATCGAACATGCTGGCATGATCGGGATCGTATGCCGCGCTATAGATGTTGGCCCAACCTGCAAAGAGCAGCAGGAGGTACATGATCAGCAGCGGCCGATCGAAGTTGGTGGCGACGTTCTCGCGAGCGCTCATCGGCGACGGGGCTTCTTGGGCTTGCGCACGAAGAATTTCTCTTTGGCGATGAGGTCGGTTTCCATCAGTTCCTTCACCAACTCCGGTCGCTTGATGGTATCGGTGAGGTATTGCTCAATGAGCAGGCCCGCAATGGGCGCGGCCCAGCGCCCGCCACCGCCGGAATTCTCCACGTACACGGCCATGGCTATGCTCGGGTTCTCCATCGGCGCGAAACAAACGAACACGGCATGATCTTCACCGTGCGGGTTCTCCGCAGTTCCCGTCTTTCCGCAAACGGATATGCCTTCGATGCGGGCTCGCCGTGCCGTGCCACCGGGCTCTTCAACTACCCGCCGCATGCCTTCCTGGATGTTGTCGAACCAATGTGGTGCGATTTGCACCGTATGCTTCTCTCTGTACTTCGACTGCACGCTGTCCGGATCGCCCACCGAGCGCACCACGTGCGGATCATAGTACCAGCCCTTATTGGCGAAGATGCTGGCGAGGTTCGCCATCTGGATGGGCACGGTGAGTACTTCGCCCTGGCCGATAGCGGCGCTGTAGATGGTGCTGAAGGCCCAGCGCTCCTTACCGTACTTGCGATCGTAGTACGCAGGGCCGGGGATGTTGCCTCCCTTCAACGAAGGCAGATCGATGTTCGGCTTGGAGCCGAGCCCAAAGCTGCGCACGCGCGTTTCCCATTCGCCCAACCCCAATGCGGCATCGCGGAAGCGGCTCTTTTTGTCGAGATCACGCTCCACGATCCGGTGGAAGACCTGATAGAAGTACGGATTGCACGAGAACTGGATGGCCTGCTCGATGCTGCCGGCGTTGGGGTGGTTGTGGCAACCCACCAGGTTCTTGTTGCACGGGAATCCGGTCTCTGTGGTGATGACCCCTTCGTCCAACGCCACCAGCGATTGCACGATCTTGAAGATGGAGCCCGGTGGGTATTGGGCCTGCAGCGCGCGATCGAAAAGCGGCTTGATCGAGTCGCGTTGCAGGATACCGTAGTTGATGTTGCGCACGCGGCCCACCAAAAGCTCGGGATCATACGTGGGGCTGCTCACCAAGCAGAGCACTTCGCCGGTGCGCGGGTCCAGCGCCACAATGCTGCCCTTCTTGTTGCGCATGAGCTGCTCGCCCAAGCGCTGCATGTCCAGGTCGATCCCCGTGTACAGGTCCTGGCCCTCCACTGCGAGGGTGTCGTAGATGCCGTTCTTGAAGGAGCCCTTGATGTTGTTGTGCACGTCCACCAGCACGTAACGCACACCGCGCCGCCCCCTTAGTGCCGGTTCATAGTACTGTTCCAACCCACCGATCCCGATCACATCGCCGGCCTTGTAGTAGGGATCCTTGGCCACCTTGTCAGCATTCACTTCGCTGAGATAGCCAAGCAGGTGCGCGGCCAAATGCGGCGGATAGGTGCGCAGCGTGCGGCTCTGCCCGAAGAAGCCCGGGTACTTGTGCAGGTGCACGCTGATGGCCGAGAACTGGTTGGCCGGGATCTGCTTCTCGATCACGCTGGGCTTGAACATGGAATACTCGCGTGCGTCGGCGATCTTCTGCTTCAGGACGTCCACGTCCACGGCGATTAGCATTGCGAGTGCCGTGGTATCGAAGGCTTTCACTTCACGGGGCACCATCATGAGGTCGTACACCGGCGTGTTCGCTACGAGCAAACGGCCTTCGCGGTCGTAGATGAAGCCCCGCGCGGGATAGTCGGTGATCTTGCGCTCGGCCATGTTGGCGGCACTGGCTTTCCATTGATCGTCCACTACCTGGATCCAGAACAACCGCAGCAGGAACACCACCGTGATGAACAGCACGGCGGCGATGAGGACGTATTTGCGCTGATCGAAGTTCATGCCCGGCTCCGCTCCTGTCGGGAGGTGAGGAATTGCATGAGCATGCAGAGGCCAAGGGTGAACGCCGCGCTGAGCAGTGCGCGCAACAGGGTGCCGAAGAAGTCCTGGAACCGGTGCAGTTCGATGATGAACAGCCACAAGTGGTGCACAACGATAAGCAAGCCAGCATGCGCTATGAACCAGGCAATTCCCATGCGCGGCAACGTGGGTCGCATGCCGAACTCGTAGCCCTCACGCGGTGCGATGAGATCGAGCAAGTGGATTCGCACGTACATCATCACCACACAGGCGCTCATGTGCATGCCGGGCGTGGTGCTGAAGAGGTCCATGATCAAGCCCGTGGCCGCGCCAATGAGCAGCCCCGCCCACGCTGGTAGTTCGAACGGGAGCATGAGGAGGAACAGCACGTAGAGGTAGGGTACCATCCAGCCGTTGAACAAGCTCAGGTGGTCGAGCACGAGCACCTGCAACAGCATCAGTGTGATGAGGCGCAACGCGTTGGCTATGATGGTCGTGATCATGGTGCCACGTGCGCGCTTTGAAGTGAATCGCGTTCGATCCGCTGCAGGTCGTTCACCACGTACACGTAGCTGCTGCGCGTCATGTCCTCGAAGAGGTGGATGGTGATCTGCTGATCGGGCCTGCCCGGTGGACTTTCCACCGAGATCACCTTGCCTACGGGTACATCGCTGGGGAAGATCCCATCGCCACCCATTGTCACCACCGTATCCCCCACGAGGATGCGCGCATGCTTCGGCACGTCCACCACCGAAGCGGTCGTGGCATCGTTGGTGTCCCAATAAAGCAGGCCGAAATGTCCCGTGCGATCGACCTTGACACTTGTGCGCACATCGGGGTTGAGCACGCTGATCACCGATGCGAAGTGCGGCTTCACATCGCGTACAACGCCTACGATGCCATCCTGGCCGATCACGCCCATGTCGTCATGCAAGCCACCTGTTGCACCCTTGTCCAAGGTGATGAAGTTGCGCGGCTTGTGCCAAGTGGAGTTCACCACTTTGGCCGGTAGGTAGGTGTATTGCTGGCGCCTGATGGTGTCGTTGATGCGCACGAAGAGGTCTTCCACCGGCGTATAGGCACTATAGTGCTTATTGCGCCAGCTGGCGTTCTCGGCGGCGAGGCGCTGGTTCACTTCCTTCAGATCGGTATAGTCCGTAATGTCGCGCCGCCAGGAGAAGAGCGTGCCCGCGATGGTGTTGCTGCTGCTTATCGCCCGCGCCCGATGGTGCACGTTTCCGCGGTACAGCAAGCCAAGTGACAGGCCCAACAGAACCAGGAACAACAGCGTGTTGCGAATGTGGAAGAGGAAGCGGAAGAGGTCGCGCATGGATCCGTGACATCACCTGATTGGTGATGCGGGGTAGGGGCGCAGCATGATGCGCCCCTACTCCCGCATCAGGAACTGGAATCGATCGATGTTCTTCAAGGCGATGCCAGTGCCACGTGCCACGGCACGCAACGGATCCTCGCTTACGTGAACAGGCAACTTTGTCTTGATGCTGATCCGCTTGTCCAAGCCGCGCAACAACGCGCCACCCCCTGCGAGGTAGATGCCGGTCTTGTAGATGTCCGCGCTCAGTTCGGGCGGGGTGGCTTCCAATGCGCTCAGGATCGCTTCTTCGATCTTGCTGATGCTCTTGTCCAACGCCTGGGCGATCTCGCTGTAGGTCACCGTGATCTCCTTCGGGATCCCGGTCATCAAGTCGCGGCCACGCACGGCGTAGTCGGGCGGCGGGTTGTCGAGTTCGGTCATTGCCGCGCCTACTTCGATCTTGATCGTCTCCGCGGTGCGTTCGCCCACCAGGATGTTATGCTGGCGGCGCATGTACTCTTCAATGTCCTGCGTGAACTCATCACCCGCTACACGGATGTTCTTGTCGCACACGATCCCGCCCAATGCGATCACCGCGATCTCGCTGGTACCACCGCCGATGTCGATGATCATGTTGCCCATGGGTTCTTCCACATCGATGCCGATGCCGATCGCCGCGGCCATGGGCTCGTGGATCAGGTACACCTCTTTGGCACCGGCGTGTTCGCTGCTGTCCTTCACGGCACGCTTCTCCACTTCGGTGATGCCGCTGGGGATGCAGATCACCATGCGCAAATTGGGTGTGAAGAGCCTGCGGCCGGGGTTGATCATGCGGATCATGCCCTTGATCATTTCCTCCGCGGCCTTGAAGTCGGCGATCACACCATCGCGCAGCGGGCGTATGGTCTTTATGTTCTCGTGGGTCTTGCCGTGCATCTGCTGCGCCTGTCGGCCCACGGCGATGACCTTGCCGGTGGTTCGGTCAATGGCCACGATGCTGGGCTCGTCCACCACGACCTTGTCGTTGTGGATGATGAGCGTGTTGGCGGTGCCGAGATCGATAGCGATCTCCTGGGTGAAGAAGTTGAACCAGCTCATGGTCCGGGTGGGGGGATCAGTGTTTGAAGTGACGGTGGCCGGTGATGCACATGGCGAGGCCGTGTGTGTTGCAATGGTCGATGCTCTCTTGGTCGCGGATGCTGCCGCCCGGATGAACGACAGCGGTGATGCCTGCCTTGCCCGCGATCTCCACGCAATCGGGGAAGGGGAAGAAGGCGTCGCTTGCCATGACGGCGCCGTGGAGGTCGAAGTTGAACCTGCCTGCTTTTGCGATGGCCTGTTCCAATGCGTCCACGCGACTGGTCTGTCCTGTTCCGCTGGCAAGGAGCTGGTCGTTCTTGGCCAACACGATGGCGTTGCTCTTGGTGTGCTTCACCAGGATCGTGGCGAACACGAGGTCGTTCAATTCCTGCGCGGTGGGTGCTTTGGTCGTTGCGACCTTCATGGACGATGCGGTCGCGACCACCGTGTCCGCATCCTCGGTGAGGATACCGTTGAGTGCAGTGCGCACCTTTACTGCGGAACGGCGCGCGGGCTTGCGCTCCAGGATCATGCGGTTCTTCTTCTTCTTGAGGACGTCCAACGCATCAGCGTCATAGCCCGGCGCAGCGATGATCTCGAAAAAGATGGTGTCGATGGCTTCGGCCGTGGCCTTGTCTACGCGCGCGGTGGTGATGAGCACACCGCCGAATGCGCTAACGGGATCGGCTTGCAGTGCAGCGTCCCAAGCGAGTTTCACGGTGGAGCGAACGGCGGCACCGCAGGCGTTGTTGTGTTTAAGAATAGCGAACGGCACACCGGGCAATGTGGCGAGATCATCGATGAGCTCAACGGCCGCGTCGAGGTCGAGGAGGTTGTTGTAGCTGAGCTCCTTGCCGTTCAACTGCGTGAACATGCCAGCGAGGTCGCCGTGGAAGGCGCCTTTCTGATGCGGATTCTCCCCGTAACGGAGCACCTGCGTGGGTCCGGCGCTCAGGCGCAGATCCCCTGCGCCTTGTGTGAACCAGTGGTGGATGGCACCGTCGTAATGCGAACTAACGCCGAATGCCGAAGCGGCCAAGGCCTTTCGCTGCTCCAACGTGGTGCTTCCGTCCTGCTCTTTCAGCAGGCGGAGCAATTCGGCGTAGTGCTGCTGCGCGGCAATGATCACGACGTCGGTGTGGTTCTTCCCTGCCGCGCGGATCAAACTGATGCCACCGATGTCGATCTTCTCGATGATCTCGGCCTCGCTGCCGCCCTGCGCAACTGTTTGTTCGAAGGGATAGAGATCCACGATCACCAGATCCAGAGTGGGTATCTGGTATTCCTCCAACTGCGCAACGTCGGTGTCCAGATCACGACGACCGAGAATACCACCGAAGACTTTCGGGTGAAGCGTTTTCACACGGCCACCGAGTATGCTCGGATAGGTGGTTAGGTCTTCTACAGGGGTCACTTTCAACCCGATCCCTTCAATGAATTCCTGTGTGCCGCCGGTGGAATAGAGGTGGACACCAAGCCGGTCGAGTTCGCGGACGATGGCTTCGAGCCCATCCTTGTGGAACACCGATATGAGCGCGCTCTGAATGCGTTTTTGCCCTTCCAAGTTGTGTTGCGTGGGGATAAGTTCCCTTTCCCGGCGCAAGTTTACGCCACGCTTGCAGGCTTGCGCGGACAACCGAGCGCACCGTTATCCGAAGGTTACCAACAGCTAGATGGGGGTGTTCCGCCAAGCGACCAAGGCCCTAGAATCGGAGCCCGATCCCGAAGGTGATGTTCACCACGCGCACGCCGCTACTAAGCGTTCCGTAGCTCACTTCATTGTCCTGCGAAACTTCAATGGCGTCGGGGTCCACGTAGGTCACACGCCCGCCGTCCAGGCGCTCAACGCGCATTTCCAACAGGAAATTCTTGCTCTTGCCGGGCGTCACTTGCAGCCCTGCTGCCCAGCCACCACTGCCTATGAAGGCGTTCTCGTTGCGCTGTTCCATGATCGGAAGGTCCATGTTGTCCACGTTGATCTCTGTACGGGTGGTGAACTGGCGTAGGCCGCCCAGGGCCTCCACGTATGGACTCACCTTACCGGTGAAGGGCTGCAAACGCAGGAGCGCGTGATAACCGTAAGCATTGCTGCGTACGCTGAGGTTGCCGGTGGTGCTGGCGATCCCTTCTTCGTTCACGGCTACTTCCACGCGCTTGCTGCCCATGTAATGCCAACTGAGATCGAAGCCGTAGTACAGCGGCAAGCGACGCATCGGAATTGTCATGTTAGCGCTCAAACCCACCATTTGCCTGCCCCAAGTGTCATCGAACTCTCCGATCGGAATGCCGATCTCCAGGCCACCTGCGATGGAGGCCGGGCGCTGTTGTTGCTGTGCCAGCGCGGACGAGAGCAGCAGGGCTGTTGCGAGTGTGAACGACGTTCTCATGGCTTTGGGCAATGGCCGGCCGAAGCCAAACCACATGCCGAATGAAGCCGGGTACTTTGGCCCCATGGAACTAGGGCCTAGCTGGGTGGATCTGGGATTGTGGGGCTTGTTCCTGGCCTCGTTCCTTGCCGCTACTATCCTGCCCTTCAGCTCCGAAGCAGTCTTGGCGGCCATGGCGCTGGGTTCATGGTCCGGCCAGTCGTTGCTGCTCGTGGCTTCGGCAGGCAACACGCTCGGAGGCCTCACGAACTACGCCATCGGTCGCTGGATCCCACAGGAGAAGCTGTTTCGCCGCCTGCGCATCGACGCATCCAAGGCCGAACGGTGGCGTGGTCTGGTGCAACGGTATGGGCCATGGTCCGCCCTGCTTTGCTGGCTTCCGTTCATCGGCGATGCCCTTGCCGTTGCCTTGGGTCTGTTCCGGGCACACTTCGTGGCGTCGGCGGTGCTTATGTTCATTGGCAAGGCGGTGCGCTATGCGGTGGTGCTCACGTTGATGCGCTGAAACGAGAAGACCCCGCCGAAGCGGGGCCTTCCTTGACCGAGCGGGCAATTTGCGATGTACCGTGCTCAGTATGTCATGATCAGTAGGCCGTGTTCTGTGGATCCCAGTTGGACCAACCGCTGGTCCAATCGGTGGTGCCGAAGGCGCCGCGATAGGTCACTTGCTCGAAGAAGGTGTCTGCAACAGGACCGGTGAAGGCCGCACCAGCGAGAAGCACACTTCCGGCCTCGGGAAGCAGTTGTGGAGCGGTGAGCACCGTGGGCAGCGCGATACCCAGATCGCCGTTGTTGGTGAGAATGGTGTTGTTCCAACCCGCCGTGTTGAACCAGGTAGTGATGTCCCATGTGCTGCCGGTGGCCACAGCGAGCGGCGTGGTGCTGATACCAGCGAGCACCGAGTTGCGGAAGTGGAGGTCGCCGTTGG
>JBKJPT010000101.1:0-7801 GCA_046595075.1 Flavobacteriales bacterium | reverse complement strand
GTGAAATCCCCACCGCCACCCCGACAACTGACAACGCACAACTGACAACTGCACTCCAGCGCGCTCTCAAGAACGAATGGCTCCGAGCCTTCGCTCTGGCGCTGGTGATCCTCCTCTTTCTCCACCTGTTCGTGGTGCGCTTCGTGAGCGTGCAAAGCACGAGCATGTTCTCTACGCTGCGGCCCGGTGATCTATTGCTGGTGCAACGCTGGCCGAAGTGGACAGGGCTGTATCGCGGCGACATCGTGGTCTTCCGCGATCCCATGCAGGACAAGCAGGCCCGCAGTGATCGCACGCTGATGGTGAAGCGCATTGCGGCGGGACCCGGTGATGTGCTGCAGCTGAAGCGCGGTCATGTGTTCGTGAACGGGCGACTTCAACTTCCAGCCGCCGGTGCAACGCAGAGCTGGTTGGTGCGCCTGAAGTTTGGCATTCCCCCAACTGAATTCTTGGAGGACGCAGGTCTCCCGACGGAGATGGTGATCCCTGGCCGCGCCGCTGTGGAAGTCCCGTTGAACACAGCCCTCGCTGCTGATCTGGAACGATCGCCGTGGGTGATCGACGCGGCGCCCATGCGACTGGCCAGCGGAGCTAAGCGCCACCTCTTTCCATACAGCCCGCGTTACGCATGGAACGGCGATGACTACGGCCCGATCACGATTCCGGCAAAAGGCGACACGCTGTTCATCACCGTGGACAACCTACCGCTGTATGATCGTGTGATAGGTGCGTACGAAGGGCACCGCCTTGGCGCCGATCACAACAAGCTCACGATCGATGACGCGCCGCTCACGAGGTACGTGGTGGAGCAGGACTACTACTTCGTGCTGGGCGACAGCCGCCACTTCAGTGCCGACTCACGCTATTGGGGTTTCCTACCAGCCAGCGAAGTAGTGGGCCGAGGGAGCACGATCCTGACCGACTGCGAGTGAGCCCGGTACATTCGCTGTCCATGGCCGCGCTCCGCAACATCTCCTTCCTGATCGCACTGCTCTCGCTGGCGTGCAACACCTCCGAAAAGAAAGGACCATTGTGTGAAAGCAGCTTCGAACCATACGCGGACCTGATCACCGGACAATTACGCACCGGGAAGAACGCCGCCTACCTGGATGCCATGTCCAGTTATCGCGACAAGGATTACGCCGTCGCGGCCGAGGGTTTGAAGCGGTATCTCGATCAACATGGAGCAGCGAAGTCCGCGCATCTCTATTTGGCGAACTGCCTTTTGGCCATGGGCAAACCCTATGATGCCGAGTTGGAGATCGATCATTTGGAGAGCAGCAACATGCATGACTACAAAGACCAGTGTGAGTGGTACACGGTGCTTTGCTGGTTGTGCAGCGGGCAGCAGGAGCGTGCACTGGTGGGCGCGCGCGACATCGCAGGTGCGCAACGACACACCTACAAGGCGCCTGCGAAGGAATTGGAGGAAGCCTTGAACCAAGCCGCGTCGAAATGAACATGCACGAGGTGGCAGCGCGTCTGCGCACGGCGCTACAAGCTCCACTACCCGGCCATGATGGCTTCTTGGAATTAAGTGGTTACAAACGGCCCGATCTGGAAGCAGCGCGCGCTCAGGATCCGCCGCCACGTGAGAGCGCAGTGCTCGCGTTGATCTATCCGAAGCAGAACGTGCCGCACATCCTTCTGATGCTGCGCCCCACGTACGACGGCGTACACAGTGGGCAGGTCGCCTTTCCGGGTGGAAGGAAAGAGGAAGGTGATCCTTCGCTGCAAGCGACCGCGTTGCGCGAGTTCAGCGAGGAGACCGGTGCCGCAGTGAGCGGCATCGAGGTGTTCGGCACGCTGACTTCGGTATACATACCACCCAGCCGCTCCCTGGTGACACCCTTTGTAGGGATCACAGCTGCGCTCGGTGCGGTGGATCCAGATCTCCGCGAAGTGGAGCGATTGATCGAGGTGCCGCTGGAACTGTTGTTGCGCGACGATATCCTAAAACACCGCGAGCAGTACATCGCCATCATGAAGCGCGAGGTGCGTATCCCATACTTCGATGTGATGGGCGAGGTGGTATGGGGCGCCACCGCGATGATGATAGCCGAACTACGCCAGTTGCTCCGCTGAAGCCGACACCCCGCAGAGGTCCAGGAAACGTGCGTTGGGTACCATGCCTTCCTTGTTCGCGCTGAACTCCGGCTTGATGCGCGTGACGAAGTACATGTCGATGCTACCCTTGTTCTTCGCGGCGATCTGCCCGCGGTGAATGCACTCGAAGTGGTCCTTCACCACATTGTAAGTGGCCCCACTGATGTTCACCTCCCCCACTTCGCCGCTGCTCTCCATGCGACTGGCGGTGTTCACCGTATCGCCCCAGATGTCGTAGGCGAACTTGCGCTTGCCCACCACCCCGGCCACCACCGGGCCCGTATTTACACCGATGCGCAACGCCCAAGGTTCCTTGCCCATGGCCTTGAGTTCCTTCTGCCAGCGCGCCATCAGTTCCCGCACTTCCAAACCGGCCAGAACGCATTTGTGCGCGTGCATGGGATCCCGTGTGGGTACGCCAGCGGCGCACATGTAGCTATCGCCTATGGTCTTGATCTTCTCGATGCCGTACCGCTCGATGATCTCGTCGAACTGCACGAAGCAGGTATCGAGTTCGTTCACCAGTTCTTCAGGCGTCATCTTTTCAGCCACGCGCGTAAAGCCCTTCATATCCGTGAAGAGCACGGTGACCTGCTCGTGCCTGCGCGCGGTGGCCTTGCCCTTTTCCTTGAGTTCCTCGCTGATCTCCTTGGGCAGGATGTTCAGCAGCAGGTCCTCGATACGCCCCTTCTGTCCTTCGATCTCCTTGCTCTGCGCCACAACCTCGGCCGTGCGTTCCTCCACCTTCTGCTCCAGCACCAGGTTGCGCAACCGCAATTGTCGTTCGCGCACCTTGATGTAACTGAAGAGCACCACGACCACGGAGAGCGCCAGCACTGTGTAGAACCACCAACTGCGGTACCACGGCGGCAACATGGTGAAGCGGAACTCCGCCGGGGGATCGGTCCACTCGCCGGTGCGGTCCATGGCCTTTACGCGGAAAGTGTACTTGCCAGGAGGTAGCGCGGGATAGTTCGCCTCGGTGGTGGTGGTGATCGGCTGCCAGGTATCGTCCAGCCCATCGAGCATATACTGGTAGCGCACAGCGCCAGGATCGCTCAAGGCCACGCTACCGTAAACAATGCGCACGTTGCGTTCGGTATGGTCCAGTGACATATCGGCCACCAACGGACGATCCTCCAGGTTCACTTTCCATGCGCGTATGGTCACCAGCGGCGGAATGGTACGATCGATCTCCTTCTCGTTGCCCACGCGCGTGGCACCGTTCACAGTGCCGAAGAGGATGCCTCCATTGGCCAATGCGCACACTGCGTTCGGCTTCACCTCGATACCTGTGAAACCCGCGCGCTCAGTGAATGCGATGAAGCCTTCCTTCTTGTGCCGCCACTTGTTGAGGCCCTTGTTGGTTCCGATCCACACGTGGCCACTGCCATCGACACCCAGCGCTTTGATGGTGTTGCTCAACAGCCCCTGTTCGGTGGTGAAGCGCTGTACCTCCTTGCCGTTCTGCAGCACAATGATGCCTTGTCCTTCGGTGCCTACCCAGATACGACCTTCCTGGTCCTGGGTGAAGCAGCTGGCGGCGAAGGACCGGCCGAGATCCACGCGTGTGGCCTTGCCGTTGTCGATGCGTGTTACACCGTTCACGGTGCTGCCCACCCAAATAGTGCCGTCGTGATCGCGGAAGATCGCCGTGACGTTGTTGCCTGCGAGACCTTCTTCCACTGTGTACACCGTGGGCACCGTGCCGGAGTTGGGCAAGTGGCGGCGGAGCCCGTTGAGACCGCCGACCCAGATCTCGCCTGTCTGGCCCATTTCCAACGCGGTCACCTTCCCTTCGGCGAGGCTGCCGGATAGTTCCACATCGTACTGTGCGCGACCCGTGCGCGGATCATACCGCAGCAGGCCGCCGTTCTCCGTTCCCACCCACACGTAGCCTTTGTCATCTTCCTTCAGGCTGCGGATGAAGTTGGTGGTGAGCTGCCCCTGTTGTACGGTAATGTACTCGGGCGAAGCGCCATCACGCGCGAGGATCACGATGCCATCGTTGGTGCCGAACCATGAGCGGCCTTGGTGATCCTCCATTACGGCGAAGACCTTTGCATCGGTGAGACCATCAGCCTCTCCATAGCTCACGAAGCGATCACCTTTGAAAATATCGAGACCGGCATCGTTGGTGCCGATGAGCAAATTGCCTTCGCGATCGGGTATCACACAACGGATGAAGCGTGCGTGCAGCCCATTGCTTTGATCATAGGGTTTCACACCCTTTGCGCTCACCGCGCACAGGCCGCCGTCGTACGTTCCGATCCACACGTTGCCATCCACATCCTCTCCGAAACACATGACGGTATTGCTGCGCATACCATTACCAATGTCGTAGCGCGCGATCGAATTGGACTTTGTATCCATGCGAAAAGCGCCACCGCCTTGTGTGCCCACCCACAGGTTGCCACGCGAATCCTGGAAAAGTGCCGATGGTCTGAAAACCTCTTCCACGCCTGGGATCACCATGTTGCGCACTTCGCCGTTCTCCATTGTGAGCAAGGTGCCGCCATCTTCCACGAAGCACAGCCGGCCGTCCTTGAGCACAACCATCGCGAGCAACCGATCCTTCAGACCGATCGACGAGCCGAACGGTTCGCCGCTGATCGCAACTCCTTCCTCCGGCACGGCACCCAGCTTCCATGCGCCTTGTCCTACGGTGGCCAACCAGATCGCGCCGGACTTGTCCTGCACGATGCCTGTGATGGCGCTGGTGATCCCCGGTCCCACTGTCAACGAGCGGAAGCGTCGACCGTCGAAATACGTGAGGCCACCTTCCAAGTGCCCTGCCCATACACCGCCGGAACTATCCACGAGCAACGCGCGAACGCCACCTGAAGCTAAACCATCCGCGGTGCCGTGGCCGAAGACGGTGACGCCATCATAGCTCGCGAGTCCAGCTTCGGTACCGATCCAAATAAGCCCATCAGCGCCCTGTGCGGCACAATACACCTTGCTGGCCGGCAGACCTTGCTGCACCGAAATGTTCTCGAAGAAGTAGCGCTGCGCACTCGCGCCGGAAGGGATCACAACCAACAGGAGGAGCAGCCCCTTCGCAATGCGCTGGGGAATGTGGCCAAGTAGGCGCATCATGTTGATCAACGGGTGAGTTCGTAGAAGGAATCGTCGCCACCAGCGGCATCGCTCACCACCACGGTGTTGCCCACGCTCTCGCTGTAGTTCTGCATCTGGGCTTTCAACGAGCCGTAGTTGTAAAAGCTGTAGATATCGTCCTTGCGGCCATCCACTGGGATCCAATAGGCTTTGCCACCCACGGTGCGGCCATGACCGCTGTACCACACGAGGATGGTGTTCACTTTACCGGTGCGTACCAGATCGCGCAGCTCTATGTTGAAGAAGCGGTCCATCTGCTCCTTCGTGAGGTTCTTCTTGCTGATGGTCCGCTGGATGGAATAGCTGGCGAAGGCCTTCTGCATCTTGGCCGCATCACTGCCTTGCAGAGCAGGGAAATTGCGGTAGTTGCCGTTATCGACATGCACCACCCAGGTAACTCCGGTGCTGCCGCTGCGCGGCGTAACGGGATCCGCTGGGTTCGGGTTGGGCTTCACCACCGCAATAGGCTCGGCTTTGCGAACCACGGTGAAATGTTGCTCTGCGGAATTGCCGAACTGATCCTCGGCACGCACCACGAAACTGTCGCCACCCTTAAGGTCCACCTTGATACTGAACTCGGGATCATTGCGATCGGGCGCATAGCTCGCGTTCACCCCGTTCACAGCGATCAGGCGGATGAGGCTGGCATCGCTCACGGTACCTTCGATGAACACGTTGTCCTGGCCGGTAGGAAGTGTGATGCTGCGTTCGCCGGTGAGTTTCGGAGTAACAATGGCAATTGTCGGCGCTATGCCCTCGGTGCGATCCACCTTCAGCACTTCACTGCTGAAATTGTCATAGACATCGGCGGCTTGCACCACGATCTCGGTGACGTCAGTACCCAGTGGTATGCTCACCACGAATTCGGGGTCCTTCTCATCCTTGGAGAAATCGGCGGCGGTGCCGTTCACCGTGATGCTCTTAAGCAAACTCTTGTCGCGCACGTGGCCGCTCACCTTAACGAAGGCGATGGAACCTGAGACCTGCGCCACCTCGCCCATGTGGAATGGCTCGATAACGGTGATCGACGGGGCATCGCTCTCGCGGTTCATTTCGAAGACCCGCTGGGCGATGCGTGCTCGCGATGCTTCGATCGTCTTGCGCTCCTCGGCCGTGAGGGCGTTGTCCTGTTCCAAGTTCTTCTGCACCACTTCCAGGTCCTTCAAGGCACCTTCTAGGTCGAGATTCGCCTCACGGCATTCCGCACGCATCCGCAACGCCTTGGTGTCTTTGGCATCAGCGAGGATCAACTGATTGAGGTCGTTGATCGCGTTCTGGTACTGCCCGTACCCCTTGTAGTAGAGCGCGCGCTGCATGTACACGCTGCGATCGGTGCGGCCCAGCGCCATGCACCGACTGATGTCGTCGATGGCCTTGGCGTATTCCTTTTGCAAGCCGTAGGCTTTGCTGCGCGTGAAGAGCGCATCGGTGCTTTGTGGGTTCAGCTCCAACGCGCGTGTGCAACGCTCGATCGCCTTCTCCAGCGTGCGCGCCTTCATGGTGGTGCCGCTGTACTGTTCGTATAGGTGCACCTGCACTTCGCTAACGGCGACATATGCGGGCTCGTACAAGTAGTTCCACTCGATCACCTTGTCCAGGTCGAACTCGGCGGTGCGGTAGTCCATGGTGGCGGTGCGCACCAAGCCGTGGAGGAAGTATGTGTCGGTGGTGCCTTTGATGGCGAGTGCTTCATCGCTGCTCTTCACGGCGCAATCCAGATCGCCGATCTTGAGGCACGCCTTAGCACGCGTGATCAGCGCGGCCTGGTCCTTTGGCGCCACTTGCAGGGCCATGTTGCAATAGGTCACGGCGCGCGCGGCACTATCCAGGTCCATGTAGGCGTTGGCAGCAGCGGTGGCGTAGGCGGCTTCGCCGGGTTCCAGTTCGGCCACGCGGCCCAGATCACGTGCGCGCTCGGCATTGCGGCCCAGCAGACCGTACACCTCAGCGCGGGACTCCCAAGCTTTGATCAGGCCCGGCTCGGTGGCAATAGCGAAATTGTACTTCTCTATGGCCTGATCGAACTGCTGCTGTTCGCGCAGCTTCTCACCTTCTTTGAAAAAGACCTTGCCCGATTGTGCCGCCGCAGCGGCCGTAATGAGCAGTAAGAGGAAAAGCGCCGGGATGCGCGACCGAGTAGACATGGTGGGTGCCCAAATGTAGGAGGCCATCGGATCGCCTCCGCAGGTGCCATCTCCACTGCGACGATCCGTCACCTTGGGTTCCTTCAGCCATAGCTTGAATGCAGAACTCATTTTTCCAGAGATGGCACAGATGAGCACAGATAATACCTACTCCCGTAAAACCCGCGTCGCCGAATGGCTCTCGTATTCATTTGTGTTCATCTGTGCCATCCGTGGATGACTCTTCCGGGACCACTTCAGTAGCCAACTCTTCTGTTGTTATCCAGAAGTGCGGTCGATCACATGCGGAAGCGCATGAACCGGAAGCAGTACGAGCCTAGTTCCCCCTACCCCTGCGAGCTGAACTTGGCCATGACGTCCGGGGTAACACCCGTGCTGCTGAAGCCCCCATCATGGTAGATGTTCTGCATGGTGACGTAGCGGGTGTAATC
>JBKJPT010000046.1:0-17756 GCA_046595075.1 Flavobacteriales bacterium | reverse complement strand
GAACTCACCCCGATACTTTTGGATCAACCCGTTCATTGAGAGAATGAAGAAGAAAGACCGGAAGATCTTCGTACTCGATACCTCCGTGATCCTGTACGACCATTCTGCCATCACGAGCTTTGAAGAGCACGATGTGGCCATACCCATCCAAGTACTCGAAGAACTCGACACATTCAAGAAAGGGAACGATACGATCAACTACGAGGCCCGCGAGTTCATCCGCCGCCTCGACGACATAGCGAACCGCGACGTCCTCACGGACTGGATCCCCCTCAACGGTGCCACGCACGGCAAGTTGAAGGTGATAGCCAAGCACGACCTCAACGGGGTGGATGCCACCAAGGTGTTCCAGGACGGCAAGAACGATCACCAGATCCTCAACGCCACGCTCACCGTACAGCGGCAGCACAAGGATCGCAAGGTGATCCTGGTAACCAAGGACATCGCGCTACGCCTGAAGGCCAAGAGCCTCAACATCCTCAGTGAGGATTACCTCACGGGCAAGGTGCGCAACGTGCAGGAGAAACTGTACACGGGCCGCACGGTGATGGAGGACTTCCCCGAGGCACCGATCGATATGCTCTTCGAGCACGGCACCATGCCGGTGGCCGAACTGGGCATCGAGACACCCAAGGGCAACCACTTCTACATACTCAAGCACAAGAAGAAGAGCATTCTGGCCAAGTACGATCCACGTACCGGCACCGTAGATCGCGTGGAGAAGAAGAACATCTTCGGCATTGGCCCCAAGAACGCCGAGCAGGCACTGGCCATGAGCGCCCTGCTGGATCCGGAGATCAAGTTGGTGACGTTGCAAGGCACTGCGGGCACAGGCAAAACGCTGCTCGCGCTGGCGTGTGCGTTGGAGCAACGCCGCGAGTACCGCCAGATCTTTGTAACGCGCCCGGTGGTGCCCTTGAGCAACAAGGACATCGGGTATCTGCCCGGCGACATCCAGAGCAAGTTGGATCCGTACATGCAGCCGCTGTGGGACAACCTGAAGCTCATCAAGGGCACCTTCGAGAAGCACGACAACACGCCCAAGCGCATTGATGAGATGCTGGAGAACGATAAGATCTCCATAGCACCGCTGGCCTACATCCGCGGCCGCAGCCTCAGCAACATCTTCTTCATCGTGGACGAGGCGCAGAACCTCACACCGCTGGAAGTGAAGACCGTGATCACCCGCGCAGGTGAAGGCACCAAGATCGTCTTCACCGGGGATATCCACCAGATCGATTCGCCCTTCCTCGATAGCGAGAGCAATGGCCTCAGCTACCTTATCGACAAGGCGAAAGGCGATCCGCTATTTGCGCACATCACCTTGGAGAAGGGCGAGCGTAGCCCATTGGCCAATCTGGCGAACGACCTGCTCTGACCAATACATGCTGCACTATTGGAACGCGGCTCCTGGGCCGCGTTCCGCTTTTACGCACTGGCAAAAATGCGAAGGCCCATCCGCAGATGAGCCTTCAATGCTTTAGAGGCTTGTTCCCTCAGAACAACTCCTTCACCTCCACGAACTGGAAGTCGAGTTTGAAGAGGCTCTGGTAGTCCTTGCCGGTCTCGGCCATTTCCTCATCACCGGTCTCGTAGTGCCAGTTCACCTGCACTTGTTGTCCTCGCTCGTTCATAGCGTCCAGCCTACGGAAGATGTTGTAGAGGTGCTTACTTGAACTGGTGTCGAGGTAATCCAAGCGCATGTTCACGGTGGTGTGGTGGTGTGGCTCCTCCAAATACTCCTCAAGCCAGCGGTACACACGGCCGTAGAACTGTTCGCTGTTGTGGGGGAGCGATCGGCCGATGAACTCCAGCAGACCATTGTCCAGGTCGAGGTCGATCTGTGGCGAGGTATCGGTACGGTCGATGTGGAGGCGTTTGTTGGACATGGCGTGCGGCGATCTGCGCCGTGCCCAAAGGTGACCTGCCCGATCGCGCGATACCGGCACCGGTGGCAGCGCACATCAACACGCTGCGGTTCAAAACAACATGACCCCGTTTTCGATCAGAACGCGAATGACCTGTTCATGGCCGTGAAGGAGGCGACAGATGTACACAGATCGATCGGTGCGTAACCGTCGGATCGGCGAGATGCCGCAGGCATCTCTGCGTTCATCTGCGTGATCTGTGGATGTATTCCTGCGGATGCTCCGGAATGGTCGCCCAGGGCTGCTCAGCGTCCCCGGTACTCGGTGATGATCTGGCTGTCGGTAGGCAGGATGATCTCGGTATCGCTGGCCTTGCGCACCCAATACAGGTATTTGCCGCTGCCGTCACAGGCAAAGGCGCTCATGCTCTCCTCGGGGCCAAGGGCCTTTACCGGGAATGTGCGCCACGTGCCGTTCTTCTCCTGCACCGCGATCTTCACTTCGATCACGTCGCGGCAAACGTTCTTCATCTCGATCTGGTAGGTGCCACTGAAGTCCCGCTTGTAGCCTTCGACGTAGTTCTCGCACTTCTCGCAGGGTGCACCCCACTTGCTGCTGGTCTTCACTAAGCAGTCGCTCATGCTCTGGTCTTGCGCCGAAGCGTTTTTGGCGAAGGCCATGGCGGCCACTGTTAACAGCGTAAGGATCGTTCTCATTTGCAGCGGTTGTTGTTCATAATGATGCGGGCTTCGCCATTGCCCATGCGCTGGCTGGTCTTCCAGTCCTTGCACGCGCCGGCCAGATCACCTGTGGCCTTGCGGCTCCAGCCCCGGTTGTTGTAGGCTTCTTCGTTCTTGGGGTCAATGGCGAGCACACGGTCGAAATCGGCCATGGCCAGCTGATGCTTTTCCAGTTTGGCGTAGGCGCTGCCGCGACTGGTATAGGCCCATGCGTGATCGGGCTTGCGATCCACCACCGCAGTGAAGTCGATCACGGCTTTCTCGTAATCCTTCAGCAAGGTGTGGCAGAAGCCGCGTTGCAGATAGGCGTTGATGTTGTCCGGCTGGGCATCGAGCACTTGCGTGAACAGGATGATGGCGCTCGTGTGATCACCACTTCGGTAGGCCTTCTCACCGGCCTTGTACAGATCGGCGATGGGATCGGCCTTGGTGTTTTCGGCCAGGTACTGCGCGTTGCACAGTGTGGCAAGGCCGAGGCTGATGGATAGGAAGGTGTTGCGCATGGTTGTTCGGTTCAAAGCGTCACCTCATACGCTCAGGTCGTTGCCGGGTTTCGTTCCCGTTAGCGGCGAGTTGTTCACATGAAGCAACGATCAGCGCACGCAACGCCGCAATGGTGGCCTTGCCATCGGCATCCTGCGCGGGTTTGGGAAGGTTGGCGCGGCTGGTGAGGCGGACGGTGTTCATCTTGAAGATCTCCTTGCTGATGCACTGGGGCTTGTCCGTGCGGCAACCGAGGATGATCGCGTCTTCTTCGGCGGAAAAGTGGATCGCACCGGTGTCAAGGTCCACGGGCAGTACAATGTCCTGACGGAAACGACCGCTTACATCGTAGAGGTCGAAGACCAGTTGCTGGCGTTTGTCCAGCTTCACCTGCACGCTGCCACCGAAGACCTCGTTGGTGGCGGCAAGGGCTTGCGGCAAGGCCTGCCCAGTGGCGGAGCCGGTCGTTGAAGCGAGAAGGAGCAAGAGGATCGTGCGGTGCATGGGTGAACCAATGGGCGCCGTTCAACGTACACGGCCGCAACAGGTTCACTTGCACATGCGCACCATGCCATTCACGGCAACCCGCACCGGTCTCTTCCTGGTCGGATCATTGATCTCCATGCTGGGCTTTGCTCAAGGCAAGTTCACCGTGAACGGTCGCCTGAAGGTCGAAGGCGGTGAACTGAATGGTGCCCGCGCCGTAGTGTACAAGGACGGGGTGAAGGAGCGCACCATTACTGCCAATCTTTCCAAGTTCACGTTGGACCTCGAGCTCAACGCCAGCTACGTCATCTCTTTCGAACGGGAAGGATACGTGGCGAAGAAGATCGCCTTCAACACGCAAGTGCCGAGCGATGCCGTGGCCAATGGGTTCACTCCTTTCGATTTCGCCGTGGCGCTCTTCAAGCAGTACGACGATATCAATATCGTGGTCTTCAATCAGCCAGTGGGCATGATCCGCTACGAATCCAGCGTGGGCGATTTCGACTACGACACGGACTACACCAAGTCGATACAATCGCAGTTGCAGGAGGTGGTGGAGCAGGTGGAGAAGAAGCAGAAGTTGGAACAAGAGCAAGCAGCCACGCAAGCCAAACAACAGCAGGAAGCCACCAAACAACAACAACGCGCAGAGGAGGAGGCCAGCAAACAGGCAGCAGCACAGCAAGCCGCCGAGGCCAAGGCAAAGGTGGAGGCCGATCGACTGGCTGATGAACAAAAGGCCGCACAAGCCAAGGCCGATGCCGAGGCCCAGCGCAAAGCACAAGCCGATGCACGCGCCGCAGAACAACAGCAGATCGCGGCGAGGAAGGAAGTGGAGCGCCGCAAACTGGCCGAAGCCGCTTCTGCCGTTAAGAAGCCCGAGCCGGTCGCACCGCCGCCGGTGAAGGAGCGGAAACCCGCGCCACCGCCACCTCCTGTACCTGTTCGCACTTCGCTCGCTTCGAAAACAAACTCCGGTGCAGATGCGCGTCGATCAGCAACGCCTGTCATCATGGAGGAGGCATCGCCGGTGGCTCGCGCGATCCCCATTGAACAAAGCGAAGAACGCCCTGAAGAGTTCGTTGAAGAACCGGTGACCAACCGTACCGAGGACTTGGTGGTGGATAGTGGCAAGGTGGTGAGCATCGTGAAGTTGGAGATTGGAGGCAAGATCACCGAATACCGTCGCGTCTACCACAAATGGGGCGGTGTGTTCTACTTCAAGAATGGCGCTACGTGCACGCAACAGGCGTACGAGCGCGAGGCCCTTGCGCCGCAACTTGCCGGAACCAGCCCGCGCGGCAAACTGGACTGATCACGTCTATACTTTCACCGCATGGCGAAGCGCACCTACCTGCGTGATGGGCGTGCACCCGTTCCAAAGGACGAGCGCACGAGCGCGCAAATGAGCCGGATCCGCGGCAGCAACACAGCGCCCGAACGCGCCATGCGTGCGCTGCTCACGGCGGAGGGTATCCGTGGCTACCGCCTCAATCATACCACCACACCGGGTCGGCCGGACATCACATTCGTGGCGCGCAAGGTGGCCGTGTTCGTGCACGGCTGTTTCTGGCACGGCTGCCCGCTGTGCACGCCGCGCACACCAACAAGCAACAGTGCGTGGTGGAAGGAGAAGATCGGCGTGAATCAAGAACGTGACCTACGCAAGAGCGCACTGCTGCGCAAACTTGGTTGGCGCGTGGTAACGGTTCGTGAGTGCCGATTGCGGATCGCACCCGAGGTGCAGCGCGATCGAGTGATCAGGGCGTTGGGCGTTGGCCCTTGGGCCCGAAAAGCCGGCGGAAGAACCGCCGCTCGAAATCCCAGAAGAATCGGAACTGCCCGAACACCGCGCCGTAGATGAGCAGCACCAAGTTGTAAAAGGGGAGGATCAGCACGTAGTAGATAATGCTGAAGAGCACCGGCTGCTCGCCGTCGCTACCAGCCGCCCACGCCACCAACGGTCGCTTCAGGAACATCACCGTGAAACCGGTGCAGGCGAACACCAACAGGATCAACAGCACGCGCGATGGTTGCACGCCCCATCGCTTGCCGAGGCGTTCCATCCAACCTGTGCTCTTCATTGTAATGTCGTCGTTCATTCGCTGGACGAAGATCGCCGTCCGAATGAACGTTGCACCACCCGTGCATCAGAATACCACGATCGGGGTATCGCTATTCGTGATCAGTCCTTCCACTCGGCAAGGAACAGATTGGTCTCGCGGGTGCCGCCGTTGTTGCGGTTGCTGCTGAATACCAGGTAGCGCCCATCGGGGCTGAAGACCGGGAATGCATCGAAGGTGTCGCCATAGCTCACCTGTTCCAACCCGCTGCCATCGGTGTTGATCAAGTACAGGGTGAAGGGGAAACCACGCTCGCTGGTGTGGTTGGTGGCGAAGATGACCTTGTTTCCCGTGTGGTGCCAAAAAGGGGCCCAATTGGCCTTGCCCAACGAGGTGATCTGCTTCACATCGCTGCCATCGGCGTTGGCGATGTACAGTTCCATGTTGGTTGGCATCACAAGACCTTGCTTCAGTAGATCCTTGTATTCCGCTTCTTCTTCGGGTGTCTTCATCCGCGAAGCACGCCAGAGCAATTTGGTCCCATCGGGACTGAAGAACGCGCCACCATCATAGCCAAGCGTGCTTGTCACACGCCGCACATCGCTGCCATCAATGTTCATGGTGTACAGGTCCAGGTCGCCATCGCGCATGCTGGTGAATACGATGCGGTCACCCTTCGGCGACACGGTCGCTTCCGCATCGTAGCCTTCGGTCTCGGTGAGCTTCCGTACGATGTTGCCAGCGCGATCGCTCACATGGATATCGAATGAATGGTAAATGGGCCACACATACTTGTGATCGGCCCGACGCTCCGGAACCGCCGGGCAAGCCGCATTGAGCTCGTGTGTGCTTGCGAAAAGCACCAAGCTGTCGCCGGGCAAGAAGTAGCTGCATGTGGTGCGGCCGCCCTTAACACTGATGAGTGTTGGTTTGGTCGTGCGCAGATCATCAGTGAACGGATCAAAGAGGTGGATCTGATCGCAAGACTCGTCCCACTTCGGGTTGGTGCTTTGGAATATAAGCTTGCTGCCATCGAAGCTCCAATACGCTTCGGCATTATCGCCACCAAAAGTGAGCTGGCGCAGGTGTGCGAAGTGCCTCTCCTGCGGTTGTATCAGCGAGTCGCCGTTCCAATCGATCACAGGAGGTGGTGGCGCTTCCACAACAGCAGCAGGTTGTTGGGTACAAGCCACGAGCAGAACAGGGAGCAACAGGGCAATGCGGGTCATTTGGAATTGAACGGGCGGCGAAACTAGAAATGCAATTGCAATGGGATCGTCACGGGAACATGTGAAGGCGCTTATCTTCTACCCATGGCGTTTGACGAAAAACCCATCAAAGGCCGAGGAGCGGCTGCACAGGTCGCGAACCGCTTCCTAAAGCAGCACTACGCGCTGGAGCATTGGGAAGCGATAGATGAGCCCATGAACGATGCGCGGCCCACACGCTACCTCGTGGAGCATCCGAAGACGATCGTGAACAAGGTGGACAGTCCCGATCTGCCTTTCGTACACAGCCTGAACCCATACCAAGGATGCGAGCACGGCTGCGCGTACTGCTATGCGCGTCCGACGCACGAGTATTGGGGCTACAGCGCCGGACTGGATTTCGAACAGGTGATCATCGTAAAGCGCAACGCGCCGGAGTTGTTGGAGAAGACCTTGCGCCACCCGAAGTGGGACCGCGAACCGATCAGCATCAGCGGGGCCACCGATCCCTACCAGCCGATCGAGCGTAAGGAGCGGATCACACGCGCCCTCCTTCAGATCGCCTTGGACTACAAACAACCCGTGAGCCTGATCACCAAGAACGCGCTGGTGCTGCGCGATCTGGACATACTGAAGGAACTTGCCGCGCTCAACTTGGTAGCTGTGGCGATCAGCTTCACCACTCTAAACGAAGACCTGCGCAGGGTGATGGAGCCGCGCACCAGCACCGGAGCCCACCGGTTGAATACGATCCGGGCGCTGCGCAACGCCGGTGTTCCGGTGATGGCGATGATCGCACCCATCATTCCTGCGCTGAACGAGCCTGAAGTGCCCACTTTGCTGAAGGCCGCTGCCAAAGCCGGGGCCCTGACCGCCAGCTACACCTTGCTACGCACCAACGGAGCGGTTCAGGTCGTATTCGAGCAATGGCTCCAGGACCACTACCCCGACCGAGCGGCGAAGATCATGGCCCAGACCAAGGCTTCGCACGGAGGCCGCATGAACGACTCCGTGGCCGGGCGGCGCATGCGGGGCCATGGTGCTTTTGCGGAGAACATCAACCGCGTGTTCACGGTGATGCGGAAGCGTTATTTCCCCGAGGCGGTCATGCCCACTTTGGAGCGCGACCTTTTCTGTCCACCACCCAACGGGCAATTGGGTATGTTCGGCTAGTCTTGTGGTGACGAAGGCTGCGGAGGGGCAGTTCTCAACATAATTCATCAAACCTTGCCCCGCTGGCGTCCGTTGCAGATGTTTGTTCCCCTTTTCATGATCCCCAGACTCCGTTCACAGGCCTTGTTCATGCTCGCATTGATCGGGTCGGCCGCGCAACTAGCACAAGCTCAAACGCTTCCGGCCAATTTCAACGATGCACTCGTTATGGGCGGTTGGAGCAGTCCGGTAGGTGCGACTTGGGATGCGAACGATCGTATGTACGTGTGGGAGAAGCGCGGCCGCGCGTGGATCGTGGAGAACGGGGTTCGCTTGGCAACGCCGTTGGTGAACATCGAGCAGGAGGTGGGCAACTGGGGCGACCACGGCATGCTCGGCTTCGCCTTGGATCCCAATTTCCTGGTCAACGGATATATCTACCTGATGTACGCTGTGGATCGCCATCACCTGATCTACTTCGGTACGGGCAGCTACGATCCTTTTGTCACCGAGGGCAACGCGGCGGCGATCGTGCGCATCACGCGGTACACTGCGATCGGTCCCAGTTTCAATACCGTGGACGTCAACAGTAGGTTGATCCTTTTCGGTGAAACGAAACAGACCGGCGCCGCGATCACTTACAACACGCACGGTGCGGGTACGCTGGTCTTTGGCCGCGACGGTACTTTGCTCGCGAGCATAGGCGAGGGGGCCAGTCCGGTAGGTGCCGATGTCGGCAACAGCAGCGATAGTTACTACGTTCAGGCGCTGGCCGATGGGATCATCAGGCCCGAGGAGAACGTGGGTGCACTGCGCTCACAAATGGTGAACTCGCATAGCGGCAAGGTGCTGCGCTTGGATCCCGCCACCGGCAACGGTATTCCGAGCAACCCGTGGTATGACGCGTCAGCTCCACGTGCACCGCGATCGCGCGTATGGGCTTTGGGCCTGCGCAACCCGTACCGCATGCACTTGGTGCCGAACACTGGGAGCACGGATCCAGCATTAGCACAACCGGGCACGCTCAACATCGGCGATGTGGGTTGGAGTACCTGGGAGGAACTGAACGTGTGCGATGCTCCGGCCATGAACTTCGGGTGGCCGATCTACGAAGGCATGGAGGCATCGCCCTATGCGGTGCTCACCACCGAGAACAGGGATGTACCGAACCCGCTCTACGATGGGATCAACTGCACGCTGCCATACCTGCGTTTCCATGACTTATTGGTGCAGGACCAGCCGGTGCTGTTCAATGGGCACCCGAACCCATGCAATGCAGCCGTGCAAATACCTAACAGCATCCCCAAGTTCTTCCACGCAAGACCAGCAATTGATTGGAACCATGCCAACCAGAGCCGCACCGGGGCCTTCAATGGGAACAACGCGGTGACTTTCGACCTCGATGATCCGACCTCGCCTGTTACCGGCCCGCGATTCGGAGGCTACGCTGCCATGGCCGGACCGAGCTCTTCGGAGCTTGTGTTGCCACCAACCTTCGCCAACAGTTCCTTCCACGGTGATTACGCCGGTGGCTGGATCCGCCGATTCGACTTCGATGAGCTGAACGAACCGGACAGCGTGCACGATTTCGCAAGTGGTCTCGGGGCGGTGAACTTCATTGGTGCCGATCCCGATGGTTGCATCGTCTACATCAAGTACAACAGCACCGAAGTGCGTCGGATCTGTTACACCCTTGCGGTGAATTTGCCACCTGTGGCCGTGACCACCCAAAGCGCGTTCTACGGCCCGGGTCCACTAAGCGTAACGTTCGCCGGTAGCGGAAGCAGTGATCCGGAGAGCGGCGTCCTCACCTACCTCTGGAACTTCGGTGACGGCTCGCCAACGAGCAACGCTGCCGATCCTCCGGTGCATGTGTTCACCGCTCCAGTAGGTGTGCCAGCAGCATACACCATCACTTTCACGGTCACGGACGATCAAGGGCATAGCGTGGAGAAAACGATGCTGATCTCGGTCAATAACACACGCCCGACCGTGGCCATAACAAGCTTCGCGAACGGTGCCTTTTACCCCGTGGGTATGGACACCACGTTCCAGTTGGTGGCGAGCGTCACGGACCTCGAGCACAGCGCTGCGCAGATGACCTACAATTGGGTGACCACATTGCACCACAACACGCATTTGCATCCTGGTGCGCCCAACGGAAGTGTGTTCAGCAGCACGGTGATCAATGGCGAAGGCTGTAACGAGGACACTTACTATTACGATGTCACCCTCACCGTGACGGATGCGGCGGGGTTGAGCACAACGGTCACGCACACCGTGCTCCCGCGCTGTCACACGATCGCACCCACTGCTGTGATCAACACCAATACCAATGCGGGTGCAGGTCCGCTCACGGTCAATTTCGACGGCAGCAATTCCTATGACCCCGGTAGTATCGTGAGCTACTTGTGGGATTTCAGCGACGGCACCTTCAGCAGCAGCAGCGCACCAACCAAGATCTTCTCCGAGCCGGGTGATCACCAGGTCACGCTCACCGTTACGGACGATGGTGGGCTCACCGGCACGGCCACCAAGGTGATCAGTGTGATCACCTTTGATCCACCCCAATGTGTGGGACCTGCAGGCAGCGTGCTGCGCGAGTATTTCCTCGGGGTAGGTGGCACTACCGTGCTGGACCTGTTGAACTATCCGCCCTACCCGAACAGCCCTAATGGCAGTAGCAACCTCACCCAGTTCCAAGGTCCGAACAACTTCGCCAACAACTTCGGCGCTCGGGTGCGCGGGTACATCTTGGCACCACAAACAGGTACGTACATCTTCACGCTCACCAGCGATGATGCCTCGGTTGCCTACCTCAGCCTCAACGCCGATCCACGCTACAAGCAGGTGATCTGTAGCGTACCCGGCAATACTATGGCCACTGAATACACCAAGTACACCACGCAGACCAGCTCCAACATCACGTTGCAAGCCGGTTTGTACTATTATGTGGAGCTGATCCACAAGGACGGCAGTGGTTCGGATCACTGCGCGCTCCGTTGGCAGACCCCCATCAACAACACCATTGCAGTGATCCCCGGCAGCGCTTTGGTGCGCTGGCAGAATTGTGCACCCAGCGCGCGCCTACGTGCCAACCTCGAGGGCCCGTGGAACAACTCGTTGAACATGATGCGCGACGATCTAAGGAGCGCTGGGATGATCCCCACTACCGAGCCTTTCACTGCTGCCGGCTTCACTCACGTGGGTGGCGGAGGCGAAACGGTGAGTGCGGCACGCCTCGCCGTAACGGGCAAGAACGCAATTGTCGATTGGGTGCTGGTGGAGTTGCGCAACGCATCCACACCGACCACCATTGTAGCCACTCGCAGTGCGTTGCTCGAAAGGGACGGTGACATCATCGGACCGGATGGATACCCGCGCATGCTCTTCAATGTGGCAGCGGGCAACTACTACGTTGCCGTAAGACATCGCAATCATTTGGGAGCAATGACGTCCAGCACCGTAGCCCTGAGTGCCAACGAAGTAGGAGTGGACCTCACGCTGAGCACAATGGCTACCTACGGCTCCAACGCGCAGTACACACTGCCCAATGGACGCAAGGCCCTGTGGAGCGGCAACGTTTGGCTGGATGCCGTGCTGCGTTATGTGGGTGCCAATAATGATCGCGATCCGATCCTCACTGCGGTTGGCGGAAGTGTTCCCACCGCCACCATCACAGGCTATCGCAAGGAGGATGTGAACATGGATGGCACGGTGCGTTACGTGGGTGCCAACAACGACAGGGATCCGATCCTGTTCAACATCGGGGGTTCCATTCCGACCGGGACCCGTATCCAGCAGCTTCCGTAACGGCTATTCCCGGCAATTTCGGCGGCGCTTTACGGCAGCCCACTATTGACAGCGCTTGCGTCTCCATTTATTTTCGCCGGCCGGATAACCAGTTCGGTCGGTTATAAATGGGTTATTCATCTACACTTCGCGTTTTTCAGGTCGGCAGCCTCGCACTCATTCTCGGGCTCAGTTCCGGGCTTCTTTCAACAACGCGCGTACACGCGCAAACGCTGGCCTCGGGCTTTGCTGAATCGCTGGTAATGGGGGGGTGGACGGAACCCGTAGGAGTTACTTGGGATGCGAACGGTCGTGCGTATGTGTGGGAGAAGCGCGGCATGGTGTGGATCATCCAGAATGGTGTACGCCTGCCCGCCCCATTGATCGACATTAGTGCCGAAGTGGGAAACTGGCGCGATCATGGTTACCTCGGATTTAGTCTCGATCCGAACTTCCTCGTGAACGGACGCATCTACATGATGTACGCCGTGGACCGGCACCACCTGATGAACTTCGGAACAGGGGCGTACAGCGCTGGGACCAACGAGTACTACGCGGCAACCATCATGCGCATCACGCGATACACCGCCATCGGACCCAACTTCAACACAGTGGACTACAATAGCCGCTACGTGCTGCTTGGCGAAACGCGCCAGACCGGTATACCCATGACGCACGAATCGCACAGCACGGGTTCACTGATGTTCGGGCAGGACGGAACGCTGATCGCAACCACCGGTGATGGCGCCAGTTACAGCAGCACCGATGTCGGTAGCGCGGGTGAGACCTACTGGTCCCAAGCGCTAACGGATAGTATGATCCGCCCACAGGAGAACGTGGGTGCCATGCGCTCGCAAATGGTGAATTCGCACAACGGCAAGATCCTGCGCATGGATCCCAACACCGGCGATGGGGTGCCCAGCAATCCGTGGTACGATGCAACTGCTCCGCGCGCGCCACGCTCACGCGTCTACGGTCTGGGCCTGCGGAATCCGTTCCGCTCTACCATGAAGCCCAATAGCGGCAGCAGCAACCCGGCCGATGCCCGGCCCGGCACCATCTTCATCGGTGATGTGCAGTGGGGCACATGGGAAGACCTGAACGTTTGCTTCGAGGCAGGGCAGAATTTCGGGTGGCCGGTATTCGAAGGATTGACACCACATTCCGGTTACAGCACTTCCCAAGTGCAGAACCAGGACACGCCGAACCCACTGTACGATGGTATCACTTGCACGCAGCAATACTTCCGCTTCATCGATCTGGTGAAACAGGACAGCCCGGTCCATTTGAACGGTCATCCCAACCCGTGCAATGCGTCAGTCCAGATACCCAACACCGTCCCGAAGCATTTCCATGAGCGACCGGCCATAGATTTCGCGCACGGTAATCAATCGCGTTGCGGTGCCTTCGTGGGCAACACGGCCGTGACATACGACCTTGATGATCCCAACTCGCCCGTGCCGGGTCCGCGCTTTGGTGGCTATGCAGCCCTCGCCGGTCCGTGGTCCGCAGGAACCAACTTCCCTGTGGGATATCAAGACTGCTCCTACCACGCAGACTACGTGAGCGGTTGGATCCGCAGGTTCAAGTTCGACGCCAACGACCAACCCGTGAGCGTACACGACTTCGCCTCAGGCCTAGGCAACCTCACCTGGCTGGGGCTTGGTCCCGATGACTGCATCTGGTACATACGGTACAACACCAGCGAGATCCGTCGCATCTGCGCTTCCAGTGCTGTGAACTTGCCGCCAGTGGCCGCAGCACAGCAAAGTGTGCAGTACGGCCCCGGTCCGCTCAATGTGAACTTCACTAGTACCGGCTGTAGCGATCCCGAGAACCAGACGATCACTTACCTGTGGAACTTCGGTGATGGAACACCGACGACGAACGCGCAATCACCTTCACACACCTTTACAGCACCGGCCAGCCCTACGACATACAACGTCACGCTCACCGTCACCGACAACATCGGGCAGCAGACAACGGCCAACCTGATCGTGAGCGTGAACAACACGCCGCCGCAGGTGAACATCACCAGCATTCCTGCGGATGGCTATTACCCGGTGGGGATCGATACGACCTACCAGTTGCAAGCCAGCGTGACCGACCTCGAGCATCCACCGGCTCAATTGACCTACGCGTGGCGCACGGTCTTCCATCACAACACGCACAACCACCCGGAGGCGATCAACTCCAACGTGAGCACCAGCACGGTCATCAGCGGTGTTGGCTGTGATGGCAACGAATACTACTACATGATCCACCTCACCGTGACCGATGCCGGTGGACTGAGCACACACGTGCAACGCCGCCTTGATCCGCGGTGCTACGCGATCGCACCCACGGCGCTCATCAACGCTTCAGTGAGTGCTGGTGCTAGTCCATTGCTCGTGGTCTTCGATGGCACCGCTTCCTATGATCCCGGTGGCATCGTGAGCTACTTCTGGGATTTCGGTGATGGCACCAACAGTGCCAGCAACATGCCGAGCAAGATCTTCAGTGAGTACGGCGATCACCAAGTTACGCTCACCGTCACCGACGCCGATGGCCTCACCTCCACGGCCACCAAGACGATCAGCGTGCTCTCTTTTGCAGCACCCCAGTGCGTGGGCGCAGCGGGCAGCATTCTGCGCGAATACTGGAGCGGCATAGCCGGAAGTACCGTGGCCGATCTCACCAACAATGCCAGCTACCCGAACAACCCAACGAGTTCGAACTTCCTGAGCAGTTTCCAAGGACCCACCAACCTTGCGAACAGCTATGGCACAAGGGTACGCGGCTACATCATTGCGCCGCAAACCGGCAACTACGTGTTCACCGCCACAAGCGATGATGCCTCGGTGGTGTACCTGAGCCTGAACGCTGATCCGATCTACAAGCAGGTGATCTGCAGCGTGCCCGGCTGGACCAATGAAACGGAATACACCAAGTACGCTGCTCAGACCAGTGCGGCGGTCACACTTCAAGCTGGCGTGTACTACTACGTGGAGATGTTGCAGAAGGAAGGTAGCGGCGGTGATCACCTAGCGCTCCGTTGGCAAACGCCCAGCAACAACACGCGCACGATCATACCAGGAACTGCGCTCGCCCGTTGGCAGAACTGCTCACCGAGCGTGCGCACCCGTACCTACCTGCAAGGCGCATGGGACACGTCGTTGAACCTGATGCGCGATGACCTGCGCGTGGCGGGACTGATCCCCTCCACCGAGCCGTTCACCTCACTCGGCTTTGCCCAAGCTGGTGGTGGTGGTGGCGAAACCGTGAGCGCCGCACGCCTTGCCCAGACCGGCACCAACGCGGTGGTCGATTGGGTACTGGTGGAACTGCGAAGCTCCGCCAACCCGGCCATGATCTTGGCTACCAAGAGCGCGTTGTTGGAACGCGATGGCGACATCGTGGGCACTGATGGCTATCCGCGTCTGCTCTTCAACGTAGCGTCGGGGGACTACCATTTGGCTGTGCGGCATCGAAATCACTTGGGCCAATTGTCCTTGTCGCCGATCGCGCTCAGCGCGAGCGAGGTGGCGGTGGACTTCACCAGCGGCAGCACGAACACCTGGGGCACCGATGCGCGGGCCACACTACCGAACGGACGACGCGCGCAGTGGAGCGGCAATGTGATCAACGATGGTTACCTGCGTTATGTGGGTGCTGCCAATGACCGCGATCCCATCCTCTCGCAGTGTGGCGGAAGCATTCCTACGGCAACAACAACAGGCTATCTGCCTTCCGATGTGAACATGGATGGGGTTGTGCGCTACGTGGGTATGAACAACGATCGCGATCCGATCCTGATCAATGTGGGTGGATCGATCCCGACCAACACACGACAACAGCAGTTGCCCTAACCGCGAGTTGCGCGCAAGTAGGCGTCTAGCGCTCTACCGCGCGGAAGTTGCGACACGGCTTGAAGCACACTGCGGGTGCGGGCATCCAGTACACGCTCGCTCGTTCGATCCTTGGTACGGTTGGTGAAGCGCTTGCCAGTGGTCATGGTGCTGATGGGTGTGGACCAAAAGTCCCCCCATTCAGCAGCTAGCACAATACCGCGATCGTGGTATTCGCGTGATCGATCATCAACGATCACCGGTTGAAGTTGTCAGTTCCCGTTGGCGCTCCGCCGAACGAGCAACACTTGACGAGAGCGGGTCGGAGGACTAGCTGGCTTTGATGAAGCCGTCCGACAGGGCGAGGGTGAGTGCAGTCGCTCTTCCTTGCCAACCCAATGCGATCCCATATCAGCACTGATCGACAAATGGGCAATGGCTAGAACGATCGGAGTCTTGGGCATGGCACCGAACTATCGCACGCTGGACCTTGCCGCATAGCTTCGCCACGTGACGGATACACGATCGATCGTTCGCTTGTTCGTGCTGGTTTGGTTGGCGCTGGCTAGCATGGCCCTGACAGCCGTGCTCACGACCGAACGGCTTCAACTGCACGCTGCGATCAACCGCCACCACGCTCCGTGGGCCGATGCGTTCTTCAGCTATTTCACCCATGTGGGCGATGGCCTCGTGCCCACAGGGATCGCTTTGCTGCTGCTCTTCTTCAAGGATGTGCGTTCCTTCATGATGCTGGGTCTTAGCACCGGGCTTAGCGCGATCGCCGTGCAAACGCTCAAGCGCACGGTCTTCGCCGATCAGGATCGCCCGGGCATGTTCCGGGACGCGCTGGGTGACATGGATTGGGTGAACGGTGTGGAGCAACTGCACCACTTCAGTTTCCCAAGTGGACATAGCACCTGCGCCTTCAGTATGTGCCTGGCCTTGGCAGTGATCACCGGCACCAAGCGTTGGGCGATACCCTTTGCGTTGCTCGCTGCGCTGCTCGCGTTCTCCCGTGTGTACCTCTCGCAGCACTTCACCGAGGATGTGCTCGCCGGATCAGCACTGGGCACGCTCTCGGCAATTGCCGTTCATCATTGGCTTTACCGAAGCGGATCCGCGAAGAAGGCCTGGCTGGCGAACCGATTGCTGCGCTAGAACCAATACCGCACTCCGATCGCGGCATCGAGGTCGAACGTGGTGGACGGCGCGAGGTCGAGCGAAGGCACCAATTCCATGAACACATCGAACGGGTCGTCATCGAACATGTAATCAAGGCCAACAGGAAAGCGCACCCCTAGACCCAAACGCGAGCCATCATAATCTTCCCATTTGCCTCGATTCCAATAGCGTCCGCCGGACCACGAGCGCACGCGCAGGCCAGGGCCATAGTAAATGGCCATTTGGCCCTTGCTCACCGTGATCAGGGAGGTGTTGTGAAAGAGATAGTCTGCGTGCAGATGAAGATATCTGCCATAAACACCCCAAGCCACGCCGAAGTCCATGGCGCGTTCGCCATCGCTGAGCCAGAGCTTGCCCGAAATACCAGTGGGGTCGCCCAGCATGATGCCCAGCCCGAAACCCGAGGATTGCGCCTTTGCCACGAACGACGAGGCCACAAGCGCGAACAGAACGATGTGCTTCTTCATGGCGCAAATATCTTGGTCCCGCAAGACGTTCGCGTGCTACGGCGCTCACGACTATCAACAACGCGAATTGAGCAACCGGCTATTCGCCTGGGTAGCTGATCCGGTAGATCATGTCCGCCGAGTCATCGCTTACAAGCAACGAACCGTCCGGTGCCACGAGAACATCCACAGGCCGCCCGCTGGCGCGGCTGCCGTTCAACCAGCCTTCGGCAAAGATCTCGGTCGTGGAGCTGCCATCGGGTTGTGGAAAAGCCACCATCACGCGGTATCCGATGGGTGTGCTCCGGTTCCAACTGCCGTGCTGGGCAATGAATATGGCTTGGTGGTACTTCTTCGGAAATTGCGTTCCGGTATAGAAGCGCATCCCCAGCGGCGCCACATGCGGCCCCATTGGTGCGGCGGGCGGAACGAAGTCGCTGCACGGCCGTTGATCACCGAACTCCGGATCCTTCACCGTACCCGCATGGCAGAACGGATAGCCGAAGTGC
>JBKJPT010000035.1:0-4291 GCA_046595075.1 Flavobacteriales bacterium | reverse complement strand
TGCTTCAACAGGCGCTGCTCGATGTTCCGCTGCCTCAAACGCGTACAGCCTTGTTCCTGCTACCGCTTGCGGCATTCATACTGGTGGCCGCGCTATTGGCTATGCCGGCTCCGCGCTGGATCCCGGCCTGCGCGGCCATTTCGTACAGCGTGCCCCTAATGGTTCTTATGCACGATGCATGGAATACAAGCCATGCCGTGGAATGGAAATCGAGTGGGGAGTTCCGCACCGCTTTGGAGATCATGGAGAAGGACCACATGCCATTGAGCGCGCATCGTCCTGTTGTCAATCTATGTTCGGGAATAGAGACTTCAGGAAGTATCGGCTATTATATGCATGCACGGGGCTGGTTCTGGATCGGCAACACCATTCGTTCCGACACGGGATTCACGGCTGCAGATTATTATTTGGTGGAATATGATGCTCACCGCTTTGTTGAACATGCCAATTGGGAAAAGCTGTTCTTTTCGCAGGCCTCGGGGCTTGCACTGTACCGGGATCAGCGCATGAAGCGGAACTTCACGACCGTATTGCATCATCAACGATTCGCCGGAGCGGATCATGTTGCAGGGCGCACACCAGCCATGGATTGGGTGGTTCCTGCCGTTGCATCGAACGGTCCTGTGCTGGTGGTGGCAACGGCACGCGCAATGGAGGAAGCCAACACTAATTGGCTTGGGCTCACCCTTGAGCAATGGCGGGCGGGCAAGTGTTTCGGGAGGGGGTCCCAACCATCGCACCGTCAGGTGGTACAGTATGGCGAATGGGGCAGCAGCAGCGTAATGTTGAACATTCCTGAAGGACTACAACCCGGCGATTCAATACGCTTCAGTGCCTGGCCGTGCTTCGAGCAACCGCTGATCGAATTCGGCACTGCGGAAATGTGGGTAGTGCAATAGCTGTACTTGTGAGATACGAGAGCGCGGCTCACAAGTTGCGCGATGCTGCCTCATAGATACGAGCAAGCCCGTTGGCCGGGAGCAGCCGATGTGAATTGGATAGCTCGCGGTCCAGGAGATCAATGAATGCGGCTTCCTTTTCGTTACGCGGAGGATCAACGACGACGACATACCCGCTGTTACGCAGATCGGCACCACGCATGTTCGAAAAGGCCGATAGAGCATCCAGGGGGTCTGAAGGCAGCGCAAGTATGCGATCTGTGTTGTTCGGTTTGTTCCATATCGGGAAATGGTCGTGTACCAGTTCATAATTGGAATTCACGGTGATGCCCCTACCGGTCAGCCCTAGTTCGGCGATGTGCGCCCACTGCCAATCAAAACAAACCACAGCAGCGGATCCATCTGCGGGAATTGCGGAGGTAGCTTCATAAGCGATGCGCAAAGTCAGGGTCCTCCTCTCATGCTCGGGATGGCGTATGATAGTTTGGCCGATCAGAAGAGCCAGGGAAACAAGCGCAACCCATGCACCCGCGCGAGGAGTTCGTTGTAGAGACGGAAGAAGCGGTACTAGCAAAAGGTGGAGCATAAGGGCCACGCGCTTGAGCACATCACCCCCATTTCCATAGCGGTTGTCCCCAAATGACAGAACAAGTGCAAGGAGCACAAGTAGCGCAAGCCCCGGAAGCGGAACACTGGGGTGGCGGGTTTCATTGATGTTCGGGTATTTGCCCAATAGCACTATGAGAAACACGGTCGCCAGTGATGCGCACCATAGGATCAATTCTGGTGCACGGTCGATGTACACGAACGATAGCCAAAGCTGTTCCAAGCGGGAATCGTATGGATAGTCCGCTGCCATTACCGGCGTCGGCATGGATGCAACCATGTACCAGCACATGCAGGCGACCGCAGGCAATATGGACAGCGTGCACTGCATGAGCAACCGGCGGTCCTCACTGCTTAGCGCCCGCTCCCGCCAAATACCGGGCAGGATATCATGCCCGATATGAAGTGCGATCCACAATAGGGCGAGCACGAAGGGTAGCGCATGTGCGAAATAGAGCAGCAGTAGAAGTGCGGCCAGTGCGACCCATTTTGACCGGCTAGAACTCTTCCGGGTGCGCTGGAACTGCAATATCACTGCAAGCAAAAGTGAAGTTCCTAGGCATTGGTTGTAGTAGCCTTGAACGAACGGAAGCGATACGATGAACGGGAATGCGATGTGGGCCGACCAAGGGATACCGCCATGCTGCTTTGCGATCCCGCGTATGAGACAGGGCACCGAGGCCAATAGAAGAACATGCATCACCTTGAGCGCCTCTGGCGCTTTGAGGGGGAGCAACAGAATGGCCAGCAGAAAATGTCCAAGGGAATTCGGTACCGGTAAAGGATTCAGATCCCAAGTTCGATCAGCGGGTGCCTTTCCGAGCATGAGATCATGGAGCAAAGAGGAGGCGTATACATGTGAAGGGCCATCGAGTGTCCAATAGAACCGAGATGAAAGGACGGGATGCAGAAGGACCGTAAGGCTTAGAATGAAGAGAAAACGGTCCACCCAAGACCAGCCTGGACCCTGCATGATCGATCCATGCGATCTCATAGGGGCCAAGTTAACCGGAGTGCTTACGCCCGATCACCGATCTTCGCATCGCGCATGTCCACCGCCACGCCTCGTACCCTCTCCATCATCATTCCCGCCTACAACGAGGAGCGGACGATCCACCGCATCTTGGACAAGGTGCGTGACGTGCAGCTCATTGGTGGCATTGCCAAGGAGGTGATCATCGTGAACGATGGGAGCACCGACGGTACTGTGGCAGCGGTGCAACGGTATATGGAAGCGAACACCACAATTGGCATCAAGTTCCTTGATCAACCGCACAACATGGGCAAGGGCGCAGCGATCCATCGCGGCATCAAGGAGGCGGCCGGCGAGTACCTGATCATTCAGGACGCCGACCTCGAGTACGACCCGCGCGAATACAACGACCTGCTGCGCCCCGTGCTGGAGGGCTTCGCCGATGTGGTCTTCGGATCGCGCTTCATGGGCCACCACCCGCACCGCATCCTCTTCTACTGGCACAGTATCGGCAACAAGTTCCTCACGTCGCTCTCCAACATGTTCAACAATTTGAACCTCACGGATATGGAGACCTGCTACAAGCTCATGCGCAGCGATATCGCGAAGGGACTTGATCTGAAAGAGCCGCGTTTCGGTTTCGAGCCCGAGGTGACCGCCAAGCTTGCCCGCGTGAAAGGCGCGCGCATATATGAGGTTGGCATCAGCTACTACGGGCGCACATACGCCGAAGGCAAGAAGATCGGCTGGAAGGACGGCTTCAGGGCGATCTGGTGTATTGTGAAGTATGGGCTGTGACCGAATGTCCACTTCGCTGCTTCACATCATCATTCCGTGCTACAACCCACCGGTCGGCTGGGATGCGCGCCTGATCGATCGAGGCAATGAACTGAAGCATCGCCTGCCGGAGGCCGAGTTGCATTTTACCATCGTGGAGGATGGCTCGGCACAAGCGGTCAGCGACGCAACGAAGGAGAAATTGAACCGCTCACTCGGTGTTGTTGATTGGATCTCCCATGCCGCGAACCGGGGTAAGGGCGCGGCATTGCGCACGGGTGCACGTGCCTGCGGAAGTGGACCGTGCTTGTTCACTGATGTGGATCTGCCGTACACCATGGACAGCATGGCGGATGCATGCCAAGCCCTGCTCGGCGGAGCAAACGTTGTTTTGGGCCAGCGTAAAGCCGACTACTATGATCAAGTGCCGTGGGCAAGGCGCGTGATCAGCAAAAGTTTCCGTTGGGTGCTGCGCAATGTGGTACGCCTACCGATAACGGATACGCAATGCGGGCTGAAGGGCTTCGATCAACAAGGACGCAAGGTGTTCCTATCCACGACGATCGATCGATTCCTCTTTGACATGGAATTCGTCCTGTTCGTTTCACGCCGTAAGGACCTGCGGGTTGTCACCATCGATGCACGGCTCGATGAAGGTGTTCGTTTCAGCCGGATGAACTACAAGGTGTTGCTGAAGGAATCGTTCAATTTCATCACGGTGATGGCACGGGGCTTATTCCGCCGTTGAGCGGCACATTGTTCAAGTACAACACTTCGTTGCCACCGGATCGTTCCGTGCGCCAACAATCGATCCGCATCGGCCTCAGCAGAACATTTCGCGCGGTCCAACGTGCATCCATGTTCGCAGGTCCGTTGATCAGGAACTTGTACGTGCGATCAGGATGCCTGGGCTTGAACTGCATCGTGGCCACAGCATCACCGTTTCCTAGCTGCATGGGCATGCTGCGAATGCCGGCGACGATCTCCCATTGTGCATCTGTGCGTTCACCCATGAAGTGCTCCATGATCACATTGT
>JBKJPT010000106.1:0-2943 GCA_046595075.1 Flavobacteriales bacterium | reverse complement strand
ATGAGCACCAAGGAACTCCGTGAGAAGGCCCAACAGGCCATCGAGAACATCCCGGATAAGGCACTCGTCAAGTTGATCGAGCTGCTCGAGGAGTTGAGGTTCGTGTCTGTGGACAAGCAGAGCGACGATGCGCTCATCGAACGCATCATCAACGAGAACAGGGATGTTCTGTCGCGCTTGGCGAAATGATCACCGTTGAGGTTGCTGAAAAGCTCCACACCCGATCGGTCGTGGGGTTCAAGCGTGGGAAGCCCGATGCACCGGGAACCAGCAAGAAGCGGAAGTAGAGACGCACGGCCACGGGCCGAAGAGCCGCCCGTCGAGGGCAAAGGCAACGGCCAATACGAATGGAGACGGGATACGAAACCGTCAGCGCTTCACTCCTTGATCACTTTTCCGACCCTGGTCATTCCGGCGTAGTCAACAATCTGGTACACATACAGGCCACTAGGCAACGAACCAAGGTCGATGGTCGTTCCATTCGACGATAGGCGAGTACTGCGGACCGGTCTTCCAAGCAAGTCGAAGAAGGTGAGCATGGCTCCATCCAACGGGCTATTCATTCGCACTGTGACCGTGCCGCTTGTCGGGTTAGGGTAGATCAGAGGTTCATTTTCCCGACCAACATCAGTAATGCCTACCTCGAACAAGCAGATGTCCACAACCTCCGGGTCGTATGCCAAGGAGTCATTCGCATAGAGTGGTTGCGACAGCATTGGCGGAGCGAATTCATTGAGTACTACATCGACCATTGAGAATTCGAAAGGCTCCTCGGACAAGACACCAACGGCTTGGAATACGCAATCGTTCATCCCGGCGGAATCGAGCTTGCTCAAATAGTATCGATGGGACGAATCCCAGATCTGATGGCTGGTGAGCATCGTAAAGGTATTGTCACCAGTATCCACAAAGTCACCCAGTGACTGAGAATACTCATTGCCATAGGCCCGCTCCCACAGCACGACACCCAAAGAATCCACTTTGAAGAAGAATACGTCTCCGAGCCCAGAGATGTCCGGCTTCAGCGTTGTCAGAATGAAACCATGGTCGATAGTAGGGAGGATCTTGGCCCCCCAAGTCCACAATGGAAAGGTCATGTCGTAGCGCTTGCCCCCCAATGGAACACCGGCTGTATCCAATTCCAGGATGTAGATCCTGGACGAATCCATGGCACTGACGACATAACGACCGTTCACTTTCGAGCTACCCGTGAACCGACCTTCGAAGCCCTCGACTCGTTTGCTCCACAGCGTATTCCCGTTCGGATCCATCCTAGTGAGGATGCAGTTGTCGCTGACGATCTTCCAAACACTATCGGCATGGAAGCCAAGAAGCGTCCCGCCGCTTTCATCCACATGTGAAACCATGTGCCAACCAACCTTGTAACCAAGGTTGTAAGTCTTGTTCCAGAGAATGTTTCCCGGACCATCCAGCTTCACAACCATCGGAGCTACCGTGTCTATCTGAGCTGAGGTTGTTTTCTCCATAAGACCGGTGATCAAGTAGCCGCCATCTGGGGTTTCTTCAAACGCCGGTTCCATCGCACCGATGAATATCATGGAATACATAGGATCAGCATACTCAACCTTCCGGTTCCAATTGAGGGCACCCTCGGATGAGGTGTTGAAGATCCGGAAGGACCATTTGTTACCAGACCAGATTCGGCTACCGAATAGGAAAGCAAGGGTCTCGTCCGATCGTATCCGTGAAAGCGATCCGTACTGCATGACGTTCGTGAGCGGTCCCGCCTCAATACCTCTAGTGAACAGCACGCTTCCGGTTGAATCAAATCGCGTGAACGATATGCCGTCGTTATCTCCGAACCGCAGCGTAGAGCAGATCAGATACCCACGTGGACCGGTAACAGACTCCAGGTTCCCCATGCCCTGTGCATAGCCAAAGCCCTTGTTAAACAGTGATTGGGAGTGCCCAGTCGCTGTTGTCAGCATTGAACTGCCTATCAAGAGAAGTGCGAGCAGCTTGGAGTGTTCCATGATTGACGACTATCTTCTAGAGTGAGGGCTATAACCCATTCGCAACCACTTCACCCACACCGCGAAGGTGCGCCTTCCGCGCCTTCCTGATCCTCCAGCTCACCACCTTGTACTCGGGGCACATGGCCAGTGAGTCGTTCCTGCCTTCGGCAGGCAGGCACGCTGTTGCTGTTACCATCCGACTAGGCGTGTGATACCCCAGATGAAGTCGAAGATCCAGTACACAACGACAAGAAGGATCCCAACTCCAAGGACCTTCCACACCAATCCTGCGTTCTTCGATCGCTCTGTTGATCCTGTGTTCATCAAGCTGCCTTAAGCCTTCATAACCACTTCACCCGCTTTACGCAGGTGTACCTTCTTGGCTTTTCTGATCCTGCACGATACAACCTTGTATTCCGGACACATCGCCAAGCTGTCACTTACACTCGATGTGATCAAGTTCAGCATCATTTCCGGGAAGTGGAAGGTGCTGCTGAGGATGCCGGGTTTCACCTCGTCGGTGATCAGCGCCTTGATGTCCACTTTGCCGCGCGCGCTTTCCACGCAGACCATGTCGCCCTCGGCGATGCCGTGCTGGGCGGCGTCGGTGGGGTTGATGAGCAACACATCCTCGGTGAGGATCACGCCGTTGCCGGTGCGCCGCGTCATGGCGCCGCAGTTGTAGTGCTCCAGCTCGCGGTTGGTTGTGATGATGTAGGGGAAGTCCTTCTCGTTGGCCTTCACCTCGGGGCTCATCTCCCACGCGTTGAAGTAGAAGTGGCCGAGCCCGCGCTTGAAGGTGTCCACGTGCAGGATCTTGGTGTCGGTGCCATCGGCGGCGACGGGCCATTGCTTGCCGTTGTCGCCGAGCTCGTCCCACTTCACGCCCTTGAAGAACGGCGCGATGCGGCTGATCTCTTCGAGCACCCACTGTGGGTGATACGTGGTGGAGGCGTTGCCAGTCTTG
>JBKJPT010000059.1:0-24244 GCA_046595075.1 Flavobacteriales bacterium | reverse complement strand
GCAGAGGTCAAAGGGCTGGCGATCGTCGGACACCCTGCAGAGGTCAAGGGGGATGATCATGGGGCGCCGCTCTCGGCGTATCAGGAGTACGGCTACCTTGGTGGCAAGGGTGCGCCATGGTAAACAAATGCAGATCGTCGTTGGGCCGCAGGGTCCCCGAGGCGGGAAAACCGGCGGAGGTTTTCGTCAAGGGCTGGCGATCGTCGGACACCCTGCAGAGGTCAAAGGGCTGGCGATCGTCGGACACCCTGCAGAGGTCAAAAAGCATGCATCTTCAAATGAGAGTGAGCATGGTTGCGCTATTTACCCTTTTGCTTTATGCATGTGGCTCAACTGTACAAGAGGACTATTATCCCTCTGGTAAACTACGGGCGAAGGTTACCGTTGACCAACATGCTGTTGCAAACGGCACCACCTCGATCTATTACGAGTCCGGCGTGGTTGAAGCAGAGGGCTTTGTGCGCAATGGAGAAAGGGATGGAGAATGGCGCTGGTATGATTCCACTGGATCACTTGTGGAAATCGGCTTCTATGTTGAAGGCGCAATGCACGGCGACTTTACCGAATACTACTCTAGTGGAAAGGTCAAACTCAAGGTTCCGTACCTTGTTGGGAACATGCATGGCGTAGCCAAATCGTACTACCCAACTGGCGCGCTTGAGTCGGCAATCCAATATGAAGTGGGCATACAGCAGGACACAAGCACGTATTATTATCCCAATGGAACTGTTTCAATGCTATGCGAGGTGAGGAATGATACTATACTTAAATACACTGAATTCGATTCGACGGGCAGATGGATGAAGGAGTTCGTCTACTATCCTCCACAGCAACATCCACAGTAAATCCGCAATTCAGACTTCGATACAACGAAGTGGCCATTTTTGCTAATGACTAAGCCCATCGGCCTTGATCTTCTTGGTTTTGAACCCACGCAGGGTGAGCCTTGAGCGCTTTGCGCGCGCGATCGCCGCCGGCTCTCCCATCTCGGATACCATGCGGCACGGAGCCTCGCTCACCGATCTCATACACAAGCAAAACGCGCAAGCAACTGTACAACGCCAGTGCCGGCATTCGATCGGTCAGTATTTCCGCTGCCTAATGCCGTCGGTCTCCAGTACGGTGAAGACACCCGCGATCACGGTGCCAGCTGCCAGCAACTCCAGCAGGAAGGCGGCAGCAATTGTCGGATCAGCACCACGGTACCGGAAGAACACAACGGCCGGCGGGTCCTGCACCCCGTTCTTGAATATCAATTCGCCGTAATCCTTGTCGAAGGTCAGGATGATGCGATCATCGCTCCTTGCCAGGTCGATCACAAATGGATCTTTGGCACCTTGATCCTCCTCGCGCACGCTTCGTACATCATGACCTGCGGTCCTAAGGATGGCAATGCTGGGCGCCGGAAAATTCTCGTTGGCTAGGAAGCGCATCACGCCGAGCGACGTACGGGCAGGTACAACTCGCTCTGCATGCCTTCGCGCAGGTAGGCGAACACGGCCTTGATGTCGTCGCCGGTGATGTGCGGATAGCTTTCCAGCAACTGGCCTTCGCTCCAACCATCAGCGAGCAATTCCAGGATCAATTCCACAGAGATACGTGTACCCTTGATCACCGGTTTGCCAAGCAGTACATCCTTGTCGGAAACGATGTGGCCGCGCCATTCCATGGCCTCAAAGGTATGCGGGCCTCGAGATAGAAGCGCGGTGGCAACAGGGCTATCGGGTCATACGCGCCCGCCGTACGGCGAGTGCGGTATTCATGGGCGTTATAACCACGTTGCTCCGCAACGCCGCTAGCGCCGCCATTGCTCCCCGCCGCATGGCGGGCTTCGCGATCTCGCAGTTGGCGCAAGGTGAAGACCCGATAGCCTTAGGCGTGGGAAGGCGGGCGGCGATGGGCTGTTCCACAACGCAAAAAGGGACCGCTTTCGCGATCCCCTTTCAGAGCCTCCCGCCGGATTTGAACCGGCGACCTGCTCATTACGAATGAGCTGCTCTACCGCTGAGCTAGGGAGGCCTATGCCGCCACGCCTGTTATTGACGGGGCGGCAAATGTATCCAACCGCTCCTATCAGCGCTTGGTGAAGCGCGCTGGTGCGAAGCCCGCCAAGCGAAGGGTGTACATGCCCGATGCGAGATCAGCAATACCGATGCGCTGGGTGCCGCTGTTCACTGGTGCAATGCTGCGCACCAAGCGACCGGTGGCATCCAAGAGGTCCAACTGCGCGCGCTGACCGGTGGGCAGGTTCACGAACACTTCGTCCGTGGCCGGGTTCGGGTAAAGGCTGATGGTTGGTGAAGTGAAGTCGGCCACTTCGGTGCTCAACCGAATGTCCAGCGCAATGTTGCCCGCGCTCACTGCCGCAGCCACAGTGCTCAGCACCTGGCCATCGAGCCCCAACACGTGGAAGTCCCCGGCACTGAAGAAATCGGTGGTGGTGGCGTAGAGCACACCATTGATGGGATCCTCAGTGAGGCCATAGACCGCAGGGCTACCCGTGAGCGTGTCCAGCACGCTAGCAGTTGCGATATCGAAGCGCGCCAATTCGTTCTGGCTGTACTCCATGAAGTAGATCTTCTCGGCAGCATAGGCCGAAGCCGCGCAGCCACTGTTGCTGGCCACGTTGTTGGTGTAGGTGAGCGATGTGCCAGCAATGCTGATGGCGCTGATGCTGCTGCCGGTGAAGTCCTTGTTGTTGAAGGTGTGCAGGACGTCGTCCACCACAAAGAGCTTCTCGGGGTTAAGGCCGTTGGCACCCAGGTCGATCTCGCTGGCGTAGGATTGCGCCAACAGATCCACCACGCCCACTTTGCCAGCCAGGTTGGCCCAGTCGAAGGCGTTGTTCACGGCGAGGTAGGCCATGTCGCCCACCACCACCACGTCCTCGGCGCTCATGGTGAGGCCATCGGCGGGATCAAGGGTCCACAGCAGATCGAGCGTGTTCTTGTCGCGCACTTCGAAGTAGTGGTCCAGGCCGCCGAGCTCACCGCGTGTGAGCAGGAGCTTATCGCCCCACACGGCCAGCTTGCGCACGCCTTGCACGGGTTCCATATCCACCTCGGCGTAGCTGTCGGCATCGAAACGCAGCACGCGATCATCCGCCGCAACATAGACCGAACCGGCATCCACGAGCACATCGCTGCCGAAGCGCGGACCGCTGATGGTGGCGACAGTCTGGTAGGTTCCAGCAACGGGATCATAGGTGCCCAGCGTTACGGGCACCAGTTGTCCGCCACCGTTGAAGTAGTCGTAGTAGCCTTCGCTGAGCACGAAGACCTGGTGTACTTCCTGCTGGCCATTCACGAATAGCGCCGATGCGAGCGCTGCACAAGAGAGAATAGATCGGTACATGGGTATTGGGTTTTGTCTTGCCGCGTTCACCGCGCAGCGTGAGTGGGGTGAAACCCCGGAAAAGGAAGGACGCCTACCGCAAGCGCCCGAGCCATTTCCCGTGGCCGGTACTGTCTTGCGTATTGGCAGGTCTTCTGGCTCACCACCCCTAACCTCTTGCGCCTTCCCATCCTTGAACAAGTTCAGGACAGTGGCATTCGCAAAAGGCGTCGGCGGTTCACAGCTGCGGGAACAGCTCCCGGTTCTCACGGGATTCCCTCTTAGCCGCCGAAGCGTTGGTGAAGGTGGTTTTGGGCCTCCTCCGTTCGCGCTTCATTGGACCACTACGCGGGGCCGAATGTAATTGCAGGCTACCCTCCGAAACGGAAGGCGAGTGAAAGCTGGGCCACCACACCGGCGGTGCGCAACTTGGCCGCATAGAAATCGGTAACGCTAACGTCGTTCACCTCCATGGACCGCAACTCAAGGTTGGTAGCGAGGTAGCGTAGCTCGAAACCTAGACCCAAGTGGTTGCCGAGACCGAACATCAGACCGGTGCCGAGACCGAAAGCACCACCGGAATAGCGTGCATCCACTTTGTTGCCGGGGGTGTCGTCCACAATGTGCAGGCCCACCCCACCAAGTTGCGCGGCCACGGTCCATGCTACACGCTCGCCGTTGAGCAGGTAGAAGCGCGGCTCAATGGCCACATTGATGAAGCTATTGTTCTGGTCCGAGGTTGAATCGGGCACGTAACGGCCGGGCTCCAATAACACACCCAAGGTGAAGCGGTTGGTCAAGGCAGCACCGATCTGGATCGGGATCGACGTGGTCGCGGCACCGTCCGTCTCTGTGTCCGTTACAGTAACGCCAAAAAGCGTGTAGCGACTTTCCAGTTCGGTACTGTGCGCGCCTATGGATCCGCCGATCGCGAGGTGCACCATGCCTTTCTGGTTGTATTGCGCGGTTGCCGCACCGGCAGAGAACAACGCAGCAACGATCAGGGAACGAAGGGGCTTGTTCATAGTTGTGGTTTTGGCGTGTCGGCCAAAGATCGGACCAGTGACCGGGCATGGACCTTGGATCCCAATGTTCCCATCAACAGATCCATCAACCCGTTTACAAGGGTTCGCGATCCAATTACATTCGGCCCCTGCTTGTACGAACGGTCACAAGTTCGGCAGGTGAGAAAGCAACAGCGGATGGAGAACAAGCAAAGCGCCTCTTCCCCGGACGAGGCTACGACGGCAGAGCAGACCGAGCGTTCCTATGCCCAGCACACACAAGGCTCCGAGATCGGTTTCGACCCGACCAAGGAACTGAACCTGCCCGAGAGCTATGACGAGGTGATCGCTCGTTTCAAGCGGCTCCAGGGCAACCGCTCCATGGAATCGCTGAACTGACCACGAACCAAGAACAAGTGGACCCCTGCCCCAAAGGCGGGGTCTTTGTTTTTAAAGCAGGCGCTTGGAATTGCCGTTGGCGCACCCCTAATTTCAACGCTCCTCCGCGCGTCCTCACCGGACCGTGACCCATGGCCCGGAGCGGACCTCCACGGTGGCATGTTCCCTAACATCCACCCAAAACCCTTTGTGCCATGAAAGTCTTCGATGCGAAACACATCAAGAACATCGTCCTGCTTGGCTCCCACGGATGCGGCAAGACCACGCTGGCCGAAACAATGCTCTTCGAAGCGGGTCTCTTGCAACGCCGCGGCCGTGTCGAGGACAAGAACACCGTGAGCGACTACCACGAACTGGAACACGAGCGCGGTAGCAGTGTTTACAGCACCGTGCTGCACACCGAGTGGCGCAACTACAAGATCAACATCATCGACACGCCCGGCTTGGACGACCTCGAGGGCGAAACGATCCCCGCGCTCCGTGTGGCCGACACCTGTGTGCTCATGCTCAACGCCCACCACGGCGTGGAAGTGGGCACCGACCTGGTGTGGGAGCACATGCAACGATACGATCGGCCGGTGATCATTGGCGTTAACCAGTTGGACCACCCCAACGCCGACTTTGAACTAACAGTAATGCAGGCCAAGGAACACTTCGGCAGTGCAGTTACTGTGATGCAATATCCCCTCGAGCAAGGCGATGGCTTCCACCGCATCATCGACCTGCTGAAGATGACGATGTACGTGTTCAAGGACGCTGGTGGCAAACCGGAGAAGCAACGGATACCCGACAGCGAGAAGGAGCGCGCGGAAATGCTGCACAAGGAACTGGTGGAAAAGGCGGCAGAGAACGATGAAACCTTGATGGAGCACTACTTCGAGAAGGGAGAACTCGACGAGGATGAAATGCGCCTTGGCCTGAAGCAGGGCATGATGAAGCGCACTTGTTTCCCGGTCTTCTGCCTTAGCGCATTGCGCAACATGGGCAGCGGCCGCCTGATGGGCTACATCGACAATGTGGCGCCTTGCGCGATCGAGATGCCTGCGGAAGAACTCGTCGGCGGTGGTCAGCTCGAATGCGCTGCTGAAGGTCCGGCGGTGCTCTTCACGTTCAAGACGGTGATCGAACCACGTGCGGGGCACATCACGCTCTTCAAGGTCATGAGCGGCGAGGTGAAGGAAGGCAGCGATCTGGTGAACGACAACACGGGCACCACCGAACGCATCAACCAGCTGTTCATCATCGATGGCAAGGAGCGCAAACCGGTGGAAAGGCTCGTGGCCGGTGACATCGGTGCCACCATGAAGTTGAAGAATACATCAACGGCGCACACGCTGCATGTACCAGGCAGGTCCATCAAGTTGCAACCGATCGCCTTCCCCGAGCCGCGCCTGCGCCAGGTGATCAAGGCCACGGATAATAAGTTGGAAGAGAAGATGCACGCGGCATTGCTGGAGATCCAGAAGGAGGATCCCACCATCGTGCTCACCTACAGTCGCGAAACGGCGCAACAGCTCGTGGGCGCGCAGGGCGAACTGCACCTGAGCATCTTGAAGTGGAAGCTGAACCACCACTACAAAGTGGACTGCACGTTCAGCGGACCGCGCATACCGTACCGCGAAACGATCCGCAAGAGCGCGGCTGCCATGTACCGCCACAAGAAGCAAACTGGCGGCAGCGGCCAGTTCGGCGAGGTGCACCTGAAGATAGATCCGTGGTACGAAGGCATGCCCGAGCCTACCGGCCACAGCGTGCGCGGTAAGGAGGAGCACGACCTGCCCACCGGTGGAAAGCTGGTCTTCTACAACTGCATCGTGGGCGGCGTCATAGACAACAAGTTCATGCCCAGCATCCTCAAAGGCGTGATGGAGAAGATGGACCGTGGTCCGCTCACCGGCTCACCCGCGCGCGACATCCGCGTGATCGTGTACGATGGCAAGATGCACGCGGTGGACAGCAACGACATCAGTTTCAAGATCGCGGGACTGCAGGCCTTCCGCGAAGCGTTCAACAGCGCCGACCCACAACTGATGGAACCGATCCAGGAACTGGAAGTACGCGTGCCCAGCGATCTCATGGGCGATGTGATGACCGACCTCCAAGGTCGACGCAGCATCGTGATGGGTGTGGATAGCAGCGGCCGCTACCAGATCATCAAGACCCTGACACCGCTCTCCGAACTGGACCGCTACAGCACTAGCCTCCGCAGCCTTACGCAAGGGCGGGGCACCTACAGCGAGAAATTCCATGCCTACCAACAAGTGCCGAGCGAGTTGCAGCACAAGCTGGTGAACAACCATAAGGAGGAAGAAGTGGCGGCGTGATCTCAATGCATTGCGAGCGCGCCCCGCGGGAAACCGTGGGGCGCGCTCGTTTCCAACAGCTCACCCCTTGTCAGACAGTTCGTTCGGACGTAACGCTTTCATGCTCCACCCCGACCTTCGCGCCCCATGCGCGCGTTCTCGTTTGCACTCCTCCTCTTGCCATGCGCAACGTTCGCGCAGAACATGCCTGACACAACAGGTAGTGGTGGTTTGCTCTGCAAGAACCTCACGGCCCTGCGCACTACGGAACACATCACCGTGGACGGCGTCCTCGATGAAGCGATCTGGGCAACCGCCCCCATCGGCGACGAGTTCGTGCAGAACGAACCGCGACCGAACGAGCCCGCCATGTTCCGCAGCACGGTGCGCGTGGTGTACGACGATGTAGCGATACACGTAGGTGCCATCCTCTATGATCCACACCCGGATAGCGTGATGAAGCGATTGACGGGTCGCGACCAGATCGGGATCACCGATTGGTTCGGCATCACGCTGGATCCCTACCAGAGCGGTCGCAACGGCTTCGAGTTCATCGTCACCACGGCGGGTGTGCAGTTGGATGCGATCGTGGCCAACGAGGAAGAGGACGAGAACTGGAACGCGGTGTGGCGCAGCGCGGCGAAGGTGACGAGCGATGGCTGGGTGGCGGAGATGACCATCCCCTATTCCGCTTTCCGATTCCCCAAGGCCGAGGAGCATGTGTGGAGCGTACAGTTCCTGCGACTTGTGGGAAGAACGCGCGAGAAGACCTTCTGGAACCCGATCGACCCCTTGAAGGAGGGCTGGCTGCGACAATGCGGGGTACTCACTGGTGTGAACGGGGTGAGATCCCCTCTTCGCCTGATGCTCTATCCATATGCATCGGCTTACGCGCAACACTTTCCGCAAGCGGACCCCGCAATAAGCGATTGGAGCAGCAACTACAACGGCGGCATGGACGTGAAGCTGGGCCTGAGCGACGCGTACACCTTGGACATGACGCTGATCCCCGACTTCGGGCAGGTGGTGAGCGACAACATCGTGCTCAACCTCTCGCCCTTCGAAGTGCAGTACAACGAGAACCGCCAGTTCTTCACCGAGGGAACCGAGCTCTTCCAGCGCGGGGATCTCTTCTACAGCCGACGCATCGGTGGCGTGCCGCTGTTGCGTAACGCGCTCTACGGTGCGCTTGGGGAGGGCGAGACCGTGACCGAGGATCCCGGCGTGAGCAAGCTCATCAACGCCACCAAACTGAGCGGTCGCGGTGCGAGCGGTCTGGGCTTCGGCGTGCTGAACGCGGTGACGCGCGCCACATACGGCACCGTCACGGACAGTTTGGGCAACACCCGTGAAGTGCTCACCGATCCGCTCACCAACTACAACGTGTTCGTTGCCGATCAGCAATTGCCCAACAACGGTTACGTGAGCCTGATCAATACCAACGTGATGCGCGATGGTGATGTTTACGACGCCAACAGCAGCGCGATCGACTTCGTGCTGAACAACAAGGCGCGGAGCATACAAGGCAACGGTGTGGCGCGCATCAGTCAACAGTTCGGCGAAGATGTTGATCGCGATCCGGGTTACGCGTACACGGCCGGGTTGGCAAAGACCGGCGGCTCGTGGACATACGGTGCGGAGTACAACGAAGTATCACCCGACTTCGACCCGAACGACATGGGGTACTGGGTATTCACCAACTACCGTGGTGCCGAGGGATCGCTCATCTACACCAAGTACAAGCCCAAGTCGCCGTGGCAGCGTTGGGGCGTCGGGCTCGAAGGCGAGTACCTGCGGGTGGTGCAACCCGATCACTTCTTCAACCTCGCTGTTGAATTGAACACCTTCCGCGTGCTGCAAGGCTTCAACGCCTTCGGTGGAAGCATACGTGCCGAACCGGTGGTGACCTATGATCCCTTCGAGCCTCGCGTGCCCGGCAGGTTGTACGAGTTCCCGGTGAACATCCAGTACGATGCATGGATCAGCACCAACTACAACCTGCCCTATGCGGTGGACCTGCGCGCAGGCTACCGTCGCTTCTATGAGCGCGATCGCAAGAACCTGATGGCGAGCCTCGAGCAGCGCTTCCGACCGAGCGACAAGCTCTTCTTCATCCTCAGCGGCTACCACGAATTCAAGGACGAGGACGTTGGCTGGGTGGCTTTCGCGGGCGACGACATCATCCTGGGCCGTCGCGATCAGTGGACCACTGAGATCAGCCTCGAGGGCAGCTATGCCTTCACCAACAAGCTGTCGCTAAATGCCGACGTGCGCCACTATTGGAGCCGCGCGCACTACGTGGAGTACCACGAGCTGCTGATCGATGGTAAGCTCGCTGCCACCGACTATACCGGGCTATACGAAGACGGCACCTCGAAGCACGATGTGGATTTCGACGCCTTCACCGTGGATGTGTGGTTGCGATGGAACTTCGCACCGGGCAGCGAACTCACGCTGGGCTGGAAGGACAACATATTTGCGCGCGACAACGTGATCATGCAGAGCTATACCGACAACTTGCAGAACACCCTGCGCGCACCGGGGGTGAACAGCCTATCCTTGAAGCTGCTGTACTTCATTGACGCGGGCCGGGCGATGCGTTCCACCCGAGGCTGATGCGCGAGCTGCTCATTCTTCTCTTCGTATCGTCGTTAGCTGTTTCGTGCAACCTCGCACGCCATCACGGCCGCGCTTGCGACAAGCGCTTGCAACGCAATACATACACCGCAAGCACATTCAACACCAACGGCCCACACTTCACCTGGCACCGCGATACGGGCAAGGAAAAATTGCTGCTGCTGCATGGCTACACCGGCACCGGCGCACTGCAATGGAGCAAGACCGCGACGCTGCTGCGCAAGGACTACGATTGCATCCTGCCCGATCTGCTCAGCCATGGCAGGAGCACTCATTGGGACACAACACACAGCGGCCGCAGCATCGATGATCAGGTTGCACATGTAATGCTCTTGCTGGACAGCCTTGGCCTAACGGAACCCGTCGCTGTGGTGGGCAACAGCTACGGCGGTGGTGTGGCAGCGCGCATGGCGGAACTGCATCCGGAGCGTATCAAGAAGCTGGTGATCTACGACGGCCTCGTGAGCGACTACACCCAAGCATTGGCGGACAGCATTGCACGAGCGCATGGCGCACCCGGCATGCTCGCCGTGATGCGCACACCCGAAGCCAAGGACCTCCGCTTCGGCATTCGGCTCTCGCTCTACAAGGATCCGCCCATGCCGGGCTTCATCCTGAAGCAGATCTACCGCGAGTTCGCTGAACCATACCGCCCAGCGCAGATCACGCTGATCAAGGACCTGATGGCGCACGAAGATGCCTTCGTCACCAAACGCTACGATTGGCAAATGCCCGTGTACTTGATCTGGGGCGAGCGCGATGAACTCATTCCGAATGCAACGGGGAGAGCCGTGATGCGCCGCAATGCAATACCCGAGGACCATTGGACCGTGATCCCGCGAACGGGACACGTAGCGAACGTGGAGCGGCCAAAGGAATTCGTGCGCGTGTTGAAGGCGATCCTCGACCGCTGATCCAGTTCAGCGCATCAAGCATGCCGCCAACTTCTTCCGCAGCAACAGGTCCCCGATCCAATGCGATCACTGCTTCACCATGCGGACATTGATCATTCGACTTCCTTGAACAGAGCACACCGCGTACACTCCACTTGGCCAAGCGCTCGAGTCGAAGGTGACCAATGCGTTCGAGCTCGCAGTACGCTTCTCGATCACGCGCCCTACAATATCCGTTACGGTGATCCCCACCACACCGTTCTCGAATGGCGTGATCATGTTCACAACGTCATGCGCCGGCGAAGGCCAAAGGTTCATCTCGCTTGTAGAGCCCTCGGGCACGCTCACGACACCCAATGCCTCGCAAACCGCGCGGTAGGCGTTCACCTTGCCCATGCCCCAACGTGTGCTGCCACCAGTTGGGATCGTCCCCGTGTGTATGTCGGTGCGTGCGGTGGTCTTGATCAGGTCCTTCACTTCAGCCGCGGTAAGTGTAGGATCGGCTTCGAGCAAGAGCGCAACGATACCGGTCACTGCTGGCGATGACATGCTTGTTCCACTGAAGCGGGCGAACGGATAGTCACTCCCTTGGAATGGCACTGTAAGGATCGCGCTGAAGTTGTTGTCCGTGAACGAGCTGATCGAGGATCCCACGCTCACGCCCGGTGCGGTGATATCGGGCTTCATGCGTTCGTCCATGGTGGGGCCGAAGGACGAGAAGGTGGCAATGGCGCCACCGGTCACGATGCCGCCACTGAGGAAGTACTCCGAACTGTAAGCCGCCACGGTGATCAGGCTCTCGGTGCATGCCGGCTCGCTGATGCCGTATTGCTTGTCGCCATTGGTCCATATTCCGCCCGGTCCGCCGCTCATGAAATTCATGCCCCAATTTCCTACGTCGTTGCTCAGCTCGGTAACGTTCCAGAAGTGCACCCGGCCTTGTGTGGCGGTGGACATCAGCGCAATGCGCAGAGCAGCGCTCGTGTTCTTCACCCGCACGCGGAAGTGCGGACGTCCGTTGAGCGGATGTGCCGCTTCGGCGGTGAGGTTGAAGAAGACCGTATCCGTACCGATCACCATCAGCGAATCGAGGTAGGGCTGCTGATCCGTGGTGTTGTACCACGGTGTTTGCGCCACGGTCTGGTTCGTGGCATCCACCACGTAGAACCCCGACTTGAAGCTCTCCCCTTCCTCGCCCCACATCGTAATGCTCTGTCCCCACATTTTCGGATGCGCACTGTACGGGTAGAACTCGATACGTGAACGCAATGTGTCACCGGTGAAGTCGCGCTTCAAATGGAAATTGATGTCGCCGTTGTTGCCGCCGCTGTTGCAGAAGACCACACCATCCAGTGAATATTGATCGATCGCTTGGCTGATGAGCGAGTTGCCATCCAGCGTGCCCATCCAGTAAAGGCCCCAACTCATGTTCACCACCAAGCGCTTCTGGTCCTGATCGGCGATCGCCTTCATCCATGCGTACGCGTCGAGCACCGCCGCAGCATCCACGAGGAAAGTGCAGAAGAGGTATTGCGCGTCGAATGCCATTCCGCGGTAGATCGTTCCTGCACCACCGCCACCTGCGATGCCCGCGACGTGCGATCCGTGTGTTGCGTAGCTGTAGATGTTGGCCGTGTCCGCTTGTGCGGTCATTAGTTCGCTCGGGGTATCGAATTCAGCGCCGTAGCTGAACGCAGCCGGACCTGGACCCACTTGCCGGAACTGGTCCCAAGCGGCGCGCACCCGCGATGTGGTGAGCGTGGTGTCATAGAACATGGGGTGCGTGTAGTCGAATCCCCAGTCAGTGATGCCGATCAACACATTGCGACCGGTGTAGGTCTGCGGGAGGTTGATGCCTTGTTGCACACTATCGGCGTGGGTCGCGCGCACCACACGATCCAAGTTGGGCGCCACCACACCGGCGAGCTCCGCATAGAGCAGTCCGGGGATCGCGTTCAGCGCATCCAAGTGGTACGCATCCACGCGCAACGAGAGCACATCGCCAATGCGCGAACCGATGTGCACGTGTTCGCTCGTGGTGTTGGATGGATCGAACGTATCGCCCAACTTGGCCAGGAAGCCGACCGAAGCGCGACCATTGACCAGGGCCACGGGGTAGTCGCCTTGCGCTGCGGCAATGAGCTTGTGCGGATCTGCATTACGATCCACCAGTGCTTGAAGGAGTTGAAGATCCGCGATCGTGGTGGCCGGCATGGACACTTGCGCGGAGACGATCGAAGAGACAACAACGAAGGAGAAGGTGGAAAGTGCGCGCATGTGTTTCATCCCGCCTCAGCGGGGCGTTGGTGCTTGGTCCTTCGAAGTAACGACACTATGAACTTACTTCTGCAATTCCACCGCACTTGACCACTTGGAGCAGGAGGCGATAGGTCGGGCCTTGAGCCCAAAATGCCATGGGGGGCGCACTAGGCGGCACCGTTGGTGCGCCTAGTTCTAGCGCTGAGGACCGATCTTTCGCACATGCATTCAAAACGCCCCATGCAGAACGTGAAGTTCCGATCCGTGGTGGATTTCCTCGCCTTTCTACCGGAAGAAGAACTCATCTTGGTGGAGGAATTGCGGTCATTGGTGCAGGAGTGCGTTCCCGAAGCCAAAGAGCGCCTCTCCTTCAACGTACCTTTCTACAAGCGCCGAACGGACCTCTGCTTCATTTGGCCAGCGAGCGTGTTTTGGGGAAGCAAAAGGACATACGACGGCGTACGCTTCGGTTTCACTCAGGGACACCGCTTGGTGGACGAGGCCGGTTACCTGAATAAGGAAGGGCGCAAACAGATCTACTGGCGCGACATCACGCGGTTTACAGCGCGGGACCGCGAGCTGATCCGCTCGCTGCTATACCAAGCCGTACAGGTGGACGAGGAAAGGGCGAAGGCGAAGAAGGCCCCGGGCCTCAGACGTTGAACAGGAAGTGCATCACGTCGCCATCGCGAACTACGTACTCCTTGCCCTCTACACGCAACTTTCCGGCAGCGCGGCACGCTGCCTCGCTACCCAGTTCGGTGAAATCGCGGAAGCCCATCACCTCCGCACGGATGTAGCCCTTTTCGAAATCGCTGTGGATGACGCCAGCGGCCTTAGGGCCGGTATCGCCTTGGTGGATCGTCCAAGCGCGCACCTCCTGCACCCCTGCGGTGAAGTAGGTCTGCAAGTGCAGCAAGTGGTAGGCCGCGTGGATGAGCTTGTTCACTCCGGGTTCGCTGAGGCCGATATCGGCCAGGAACATCTCGCGCTCCTCGACGGTCTCCAGCGAAGCGATCTCGGCCTCGATCGCGGCGGTAACGAAGATCACTTCGGCGTTCTCGTGCGCCACAGAGGCCTTCACCTTATCCACGTACGCGTTGCCGGTGGTGGCGCTCTTCTCGTCCACATTGCACACGTACATCACGGGCTTCGTGGTGAGCAATTGGAACTCGGCGAGCAGTGCCGGATCATCGTTTGGCAGGATCGCCGCGCGAGCGCTCTCGCCCTTGAGCAAGTGGCCTTTGATGCGGGAGAGCAGATCGAAGCGACGCTTGGCCTCCTTCTCGCCGATCAGCGCCTGCTTCTCCAATTTCTTCATCCGCGCTTCCACGGTCTCCAGGTCCTTCAGTTGCAGTTCAATGTCGATCACCTCCTTGTCGCGTACGGGGTCCACATTGCCGTCCACGTGCACCACATTGGGGTCATCGAAGCAGCGCAGCACGTGCAGGATGGCATCGCATTCGCGGATGTTGCCGAGGAACTGGTTGCCCAGCCCTTCGCCCTTGCTAGCCCCTTTCACGAGGCCGGCGATGTCCACGATCTCCACCGTGGTGGGCACGATGCGCTGTGGGTTCACGAGCGCCGCCAGTTTGTTCAGTCGACCGTCGGGCACGGTGATCACGCCTACATTGGGTTCGATGGTGCAGAACGGGAAGTTGGCCGCCTGTGCCTTGGTATTGCTGAGGCAATTGAACAGGGTGCTCTTGCCCACGTTCGGCAGACCTACGATGCCACACTTCAAACCCATGATCGTTCCGTTTTTCGGGCCGCGAAAGTAGCCGCTCAGCGCTGGTAACCGATGCGTTCCGAACACCGACAGGTACAAAACATAGGCGGGGGCCGAAGCCCCCGCCCATTGACGAACCGGTCCAAAACCATTATGTACCGGATTACATTCATGACAACGAAGAGTGCGCAAAGCGTTGCCTGCGGAATTTGAATAAGGCCGGATACGCTCGTTAACGGAAGCCACCACTTTTCAAAAGTTCTCCACACGTTCCCATGCGCCCGTAGGTGCCCGGCTACTTTCGCGGCGCCCCGAAAACACCTTCACAGCACATGCAAGCCAGCGCCCCTGCGGCTGTACACGCGATGCCCACGACCGAGGAACTGCAACGCATCGCCAGCCAGGTACGCCGCGACATCGTGCGCCAGGTGCATGGTGTGCAAAGCGGGCACCCCGGTGGTTCTCTTGGCTGTGCCGATTTCTTCACCGCTCTCTACTTCCAAGTGCTCAGGCACGACCCGAAGAACTGGAGCATGGACGGCAAGGGCCAAGATCTTTTCTTCCTCAGCAATGGCCACATCAGCCCAGTGTGGTACAGCGTGCTAGCGCGCAGCGGCTATTTCCCCGTGAGCGAACTGGCCACCTTCCGCAAGATCAATGGGCGCCTGCAAGGGCACCCCACCACGCACGATGGCCTGCCCGGCGTGCGCATGGCCAGCGGATCATTAGGCCAAGGCATGAGCGTGGCCCTCGGCGCGGCATTGGCCAAGAAGCTCAACGGCGACGACAAACTAGTGTACTCGTTGCACGGCGACGGCGAAATGCAGGAAGGCCAGATCTGGGAAGCGGCCATGTTCGCTGTGGCGAAGAAGGTGGATAACCTGATCAGCACCGTTGATGTGAACGGCCGTCAGATCGATGGGGATGTGGAGGACGTTCTCCCGCTCGGCGATCTGAAGGCCAAGTGGGCAGCATTCGGATGGGATGTGCTGGAGGCTGAAGGCAACGACATGGCCGCGCTGCTGAAGTCTTTGGCCGAAGCCAAGTCACGCGCAGGTCGCGGTAAGCCGGTGATGGTACTCATGCGCACAGAGATGGGCCAAGGCGTCGATTTCATGATGAACAGCCACGCCTGGCATGGCATCGCCCCGAACGATGAACAGTTAGCCAAGGCACTATCGCAGTTACCGGAGACCTTGGGTGATTACTGAGCGATGAGCGAGAAGCGCCAGCAGCGTGGCACGTTTTTCCCCGGCCGCACCAGCATGCGCACCTTTCGCGTCACGCGTTCTCTGGCTCCTTCCTTCGTCTATGCGGCATTGGCTCTCGCCACATTCCTGCTGATCCGTCCGTTGGCGGTGCACGCGCAGGACACGCCGCAACCACCGCTCACCCGCATGCTCTTCGTGTTCGATGCGAGCAACAGCATGAACGCGTTCTGGGGCAACCAGCCGAAGATCAATACCGCACGCGATCTTCTGTTGAAGTCGTTACAACAGCTCGAAGGCCAGCCTGATCTGGAACTGGCGCTACGCCTTTATGGGCACCAGACACCCATTCAACCGGGCAAGCAGGATTGCGACGACACCAAGCTCGAAGTGCCGTTCGCTCCTGGGAACATTCCGGCTATCGCACAAAAGATGATGGCTACGCGCTGCTTGGGCACCACGCCAATTGCTCGTTCGTTGGAAAAGGCCGCTGGCGACTTCCCACCGATCGACCCACGCGCCACGCGCAAAGTGCGCAATGTGATCATCCTCATCACCGATGGTATCGAAGCCTGCGATGAGGATCCTTGCGCGGTGAGCCGTGCCTTGCAGGCGAAAGGCATCGTGCTGAAACCCTTCGTCATTGGTGTGGGCCTTACGGAAATGGACCGCTACTCGCTCCAATGTGTCGGCAACTACTTCGATGCGAGCACGCCCGAACTCTTCGCGCACGTACTGCAAGTGGTGGTAACACAAGCGCTCAACAGCACCACCGCGCAGATCAGCTTGATGACCACAGATGCAAAGCCCAGTGAGACCGACGTGTCCGTGACGCTCTACGACCAGAAGACCGGGCAAATGCGCTACCACTTGGAACACACGCTCACAGATCGCGGCATTCCCGATACGCTCTCCATCGACCCCATCTTCACGTACCGCGTTGTGGCCCACACGGTTCCGCCCTCGGTGCGAGAGAACGTGACGATCAAGCCGGGCATCCACAACATCATCGGCATGGATGCAGGGATGGGCACATTGAGCTTGAAGATGGGCAGCGGCCCATCCGACGCGCAGCAGATCGCTTGCATCGTTCGTCGGAAGGATGAAATGAACACCTTGCTCGCACAGGACCTCGGCACTGCGCAACGCTATCGGGTAGGCACCTACGACCTTGAAGTGCTCACCCTGCCGCGCACACTGATCGCCAACGTAAAGGTGGAGCAGGGCAAGACCACCGAGATCGCCGTGCCGCGTTCGGGTGTGCTTAACGTGCTACCGTCAGCGCCGGGGCCGGGATCCATCTTCCAGAAGAAAGGCGATGAACTGGAATGGGTGGCCGATCTTGATCCCACAGCCGTGCGCGGGCAGTTCCACCTGCAACCAGGCGAATACCAAGTGATCTACCGCAGCCGGTTTGCACACCGCACCGAACTCAGCATTGTCAAGGACATCACCATTGAGAGCGGCCGTTCCGCAACCATCAACTTCTAGCAGACCCATGAGCTACCCCGTGATCGATCAAAAGGACACTCGCAGCGGATTCGGAGCCGGACTCTTGGAATTGGGCCGCAGCAACCCGAACGTGGTGGGCCTGTGCGCCGACCTCACCGGATCGCTGAAGATGGACGCCTTCCAGAAGGAATTCCCCGATCGCTTCATTCAAGTGGGCATTGCTGAAGCGAACATGATGGGCATTGCAGCAGGCATGACCATCGGCGGCAAGATCCCCTTCACGGGCACCTTCGCCAACTTCAGCACGGGCCGCGTGTACGACCAGATCCGCCAGAGCATTGCCTACGCAGGCAAGAACGTGAAGATCTGCGCGAGCCATGCGGGCCTCAGCCTTGGCGAGGATGGCGCCACTCACCAGATCCTGGAGGACATCGGCCTCATGCGTATGCTACCCGGCATGACAGTGGTGGTGCCCTGCGACTACAACCAGACCAAGCAGGCCACGATCGCCATCGGCGCGCACGAGGGTCCGGTGTACTTGCGTTTCGGCCGTCCGAAATGGCCGGTGTTCATTCCTGTAGACATGCCCTTCGAGATAGGCAAGGCACAACGGTTGATCGAAGGCAGCGACGTGAGCATCTTCGCATGCGGTCACTTGGTATGGCGTGCACTGCAAGCGGCGGAAGAATTGGCCAAGCAAGGGGTTAACGCCGAAGTGATCAACGTGCACACGATCAAACCGCTGGACGTGGATGCCGTCCTAGCCTCCGTTAGCAAGACGGGATGCGCGGTAAGTTGCGAGGAACACAACAAGTTCGGGGGCTTGGGCGATGCGATCGCGCAAGTGCTCACGACCCACAAGCCCGCTCCACAGGAGTACGTGGCCGTGAACGATTCCTTCGGCGAGAGCGGTACACCGGATCAACTGCTGAAGAAATACGGGCTCGACGCACCGGACATCGTAAAAGCGGTGGAGCGCGTGATGCAGCGGAAGTAGCACCTTCACGGAACGTCCCGATGATCGGCAGTGGGACGAGCGCATGAGCGAACTGACCGATAACGAGTTGCTCACGCTCTTCCGCAAGGAGGATAGTAGGAACTACGCGTTCAACCTGCTGGTGCGGCAGTACCAGCGCAGATTATACAGCTTCGTGCGCCGCATGATCACTGACCACGATGAAGCGCAGGACGTGCTACAGAACACCTTCATCAAAGCATGGAACGGGCTGGACAAGTTCCGCGAGGACAGCAAGCTCTACAGCTGGCTCTATCGCATTGCGCACAACGAGTGCCTCAACCATTTGCGCAGTGCGAAACGCGGACTCTTCACCAGCGACCCTACGGCAGTGGAGCGCCTAACCACCACGGTCGATAGCAGCGAGCACTTCAGTGGTGACATGATCCAGAAGAAACTTCAGCGTGCGCTCATGCGCCTGCCGGACAAACAGCGGGCGGTCTTCACCATGAAGTATTTCGACGAGCTGAAGTACGAGGAGATCAGCACTATCACCGGCACGAGCGTGGGTGCACTGAAGAGCAGCTACCACATCGCTGTGAAGAAGATCGAAACGTGGGTCACTTTGGATCAAACCAAATAGACCCCGGACCATCCTAGACCCGAAGGCCATGGAACCGCGCAGCACACACGACGAACTGAAGGACGCCCCCACCCTACGGGTCATACCCAAGGTGGATCCCTTCGTTGTACCCGAGGGCTTCTTCGATCGGTTCCCGCAACAGGTGCAGGCTCGCATCGCCAAGCCCGAGGGGATCTTCGCAAAACTCTGGCGCGGCATCACCGAGGCACCGCCCGCATTGCGAGTGGCAGGCCTCACAGCTGTGGTGGCGATCATCACCGGCGCGGTGTATTTCAACCTTCCCAACGCACCGTACCAAGCACCCGCGATCGCGCGGTTCACCATGGAACCGAACGAGATCGACCTCGACGCCATCGACGATGCGGACCTGTTCGCGATGATCGATGACGAACCCGAAATGATGACCCAAGTGGGCGCCGACCTCAGCACCGAGGAAATGGAAGCCTACTTGGAGAGCGAGAACCTGCCTCTTGACCTTTTGATCGAAGAACTATGAAGAACCTGATCCGAATTTCAGCCCTGCTCCTTTTCACTCTCATTGCCGCAGCGCACACTGCCTATGCCCAGGATGACGACATGCCGCAGCTGAGCGCCGACCGCATCAAGGAGATCAAGGCCCAAAAGAGCGCGTACCTCACCACCAAGTTGAGCCTCAGCACCGAGCAGGCTCAGAGCTTCTGGCCCATCTACAACGAGTTCGACGAGGCGCGTGAGAAGCTGCGCAAGGACATGCGTGGCCTGCACAAACAGGCCCGCGACAGTGAAGGCGGCCCCACCGAGGCCGAAGCGAAGGAACTTTTAGCCAAAGGGCTGCAGATGCGCGAACAGGAGTTGGCCCTTGAGCGTACGTACAGCGACCGGTTCGTGAAGAACATCGGAGCGGTGAAGACCCTTCAATTGCACAAGGCCGAGCGCGACTTCAACAAAGAAGTGATCAAACGTTACAGGGAGCGCATGGAAGAACGCCGTGGCGGTAGGCCCGGCGGACCGCCTCCGGGAGACCGGCGGTAAGGCCCAGCGAACGACCTTTACCGCCACCGGTAATGGTCATGAGCGAACTGCTGCGCGCCTTCCACGAGAACCAGGCGCAAACAAGTCCAAGTCCGCTAGCCCTCGACATCGTGCATGCCGAGGGCTGCTGGCTTACGGCCCGCGATGGCCAACGCTACTTGGACCTTGTCGCTGGCCTTGCGGTGAACAATACCGGGCACCGGCACCCGAAGGTGATCGCCGCGATCAAGGACCAATGTGATCGCTACCTGCATGTGATCCCGTACGGCGAGTTCGTGCAAGAGCCGCAGGTGCGTTACTCAGAGAGGCTCACCGGCCTGCTACCGAAGGAATTGAACTGCGTGTACTTCGTGAACAGCGGTACCGAGGCCATCGAAGCCGCACTGAAGCTCGCCAAGCGTGCCACCGGGCGAACGCGTTTGGTTGCATGCCACAAGAGCTACCACGGCAGCACCCACGGCTCATTGAGCATCACGGGCAACGAGGCTAAGCGCTACCGCAACCGGCCGCTGCTTCCCGATGTGCACTTCATCACTTTCAACAACCCGACGCAACTGGAGCGGATCGACGACCAGACGACGGCCGTGGTGGTGGAACCGATCCAAGGTGATGCCGGGGTACGCGTTCCGGATCCTTCATGGTTGGTAGCCCTGCGCGAACGGTGTACAGCTGCGGGTGCGCTGCTTGTGTTCGATGAGGTGCAGACCGGCTTTGGACGAACGGGAAGCTTGTTCGCGTTCGAGAAGTACGGTGTAATGCCGGACATCTTGGTGCTGGGCAAAGCATTGGGCGGTGGAATGCCGATGGGTGCTTTTGTGTCATCGCGCGAACGGATGCACTTGTTCACGCACGATCCGGTCTTGGGTCACATCACCACTTTCGGCGGGCATCCAATACCCTGCGTGGCTGGTCTTGCATCGCTTGAGGTCCTGATCGATGAGAACCTGACGACCAACGCCTTGCGGATGGGAGTCTTGTTCAAGGAATTGCTGGTACACCCGATGATCCGCGAGGTACGTGGCGAGGGCTTGATGCTCGCTGTTGAACTTGGTAATGCCGACCTTGTGCGGCACGTGGTGCATAGCTGCTTGGCAAAGGGCGTCCTGGGATTCTGGTTCCTCTCCTGCCCAACCGCCTTTAGGATCGCCCCGCCGCTGTGCATTTCAAAAGAAGAAGTAAGGCTGGCTTGCGCCACCATGCTACAGGCTTTGGATGAAGTGGTTTGACGCCATGTTCTGGTCATTCTATACCGGTCCGAAGACAGCTCCTGCCAGATCTTGCAACGCGTTATCTCTTAGGCCGATACGTACTTCGGCCTATGCGCCCTACGAAACATTGGGAACAAGCTGAACAAAGCCCCGCTCCGCTGTGTTCCAAGCATGGTATCCCGCGCTTATCTTGCGACCTCCTTCTACAGAACCACTCAACAAGCAACCCCTCGGACCCGATGAAACGTTCGTTACTCACCAGCCTTTCCATCGCCGCCCTCACGACACTCTCCATTGGCCAGCAGGTGCTTTGCGGCACCGACCAAGAGCGCGCGCGCCAGATCGCATTGGACCCCACTTACCTGCAACGCGAAGCCGAGTTCCAGCATGAACTAGATCTGCTGATCGCGAATAGTGCCGCCCAGCGCCAGGACGGTGACCAAGTGTATCGGATCCCGGTGGTTTTCCATGTGCTGCACTTGCGTGGGATCGAGAACATTACCAACGAGCAGATCCAGAACCAGATCGATATCCTGAACCGGGATTATGATGCGGACAACGCGGACAGTACGGAGATACACCCGTCGTTCGCTGATCTGTTCACGGACATGGACATCGAGTTCCGCTTGGCCACGGTGGATCCGGTGGGCCAGTGCACCAACGGTATCGTGCGCCACCAGTCCGTAGAAACCTTCTCTGGCGAGTCCACTTCAAAGCTCACGCCTTGGCCACGCAGCCAATACCTGAACATATGGGTAACCCGCCAGATAGGCAGCGGCGCTGCGGGCTATTTCACCTATGGCCCTTGGTCTGCGCTCGACGGCGTGGTGATCCTACAGCAATATGTTGGGAACATTGGTACCGGCACCGAGAACACCTCTCGCGCCATCACCCACGAAGTGGGCCACTATCTGAGCCTAGCGCATGTGTGGGGCGGCAACAACGGTGTACCCGACGAGAACACTCCGATCTGGGCCATGCAAACGGCCTGTGGTGATGATGGCGTCGAGGACACGCCCTTTACCCGCGGTTGGAACCAATGCCCTGCATCTACGAACACCCAGCGCCCGTGGGCTGATTGCAAGCAGGTGACCTTTGCCACGGAAACCGCACCAGACGTCTACGAAGACGGCTTGCTCTACAACTTCGATGCAACGACCACCGGCACTGGAACGACCGATCCCACAGCCGTTCCGAATGCTCTTGATCCAGAAGATGATTCAGTGCACGCGTCAGCGTCGCCGTTCACTGCAGTGGGTGTGAGCGCCAACACCAGCGTAGATGGCCGCTTCGCCTTTACCAATTGGGGAACGGGAGCTAACGACGGCGAGATCGACTACAACGCGCTCACCGGCGCGATCGACCTTACGAACTACTACCAGTTCACCATTACGCCAACGGTAAAGGACCAGATCACGATCACTGGTTTCAGTGGCTTGTTCACCCGTAACAGCACAGGTGCGCGCACTTTCGCGGTACGTTCCAGCGCGAACAACTACAGCACCAATATGCCGCTCACGCTGGTCGACCCGATCGTTAGCTCGATCCAATCCGGTAACGTCGCCTTTTTCAATACCGATGACACCCAGGACCAGTTGGTCGATGTTACGCTTCCCGCCGCTGGCCACACGAACCTCGAGGGACCATTGACATTCAGGATCTACGGATGGAACGCCGAGGATGCCAGTGGCAGCTTCGAGATGGACAACTTCCGCGTGTTCGGCAAGTTCGGCGTGATCGAGAACGTGCAGAACTACATGGAGTACTCCTACTGCTCCTACATGTTCACCGATGGCCAGCGTGCCCGTGCCCGCGCAGCGATCAACTCGCCCACCTACCAGCGCAATCTGCTCTGGACCACCAGCAACTTGCAGAACACCGGCACCGCTGATGACTTCGTGCAGCTTTGCGCACCTGAGTGCGATTTCTATGCGCAGGTGGGTTTGAACGATCCCGCCAACCCCGTGATCCCCTTCGAACCCATGGTATGCGACAACGTCAGCGTGCGCTTCGTGGACAATACAGCCCGCGCCACCGTGGATACGTGGGCTTGGTCCTTCCAAGACGGCACGCCCGCCACCAGCACCGTGCGCAACCCCACCGTGCAGTTCAGTGGTTATGGCTGGAAGACCGTGACCCTAACGGTAACGAATGCCCAAGGCAGCAGCACCAAGACCGATCCGTACGCGGTGTACGTGGGTACGCCCGATGCGGCATTGACCCCTTACTACGAGAGCTTCGAGACCATGGTGGGCGAGGACATCTACCCGTACACATCCTTCAACTTCGATAACAACCATACGAGTTTCCGCCGCTTCGAGGGCGGTGGCGCCACGGGCAATGCCTGTGTGATGCTCAACAGCGGCGACCGCAACCAGCTCGATTTCATCGACCCGGACAACGCCGGTGACTTTGACGATTTCGTGACCCCTTTGTTGAACTTGACCGGTTCGCCCAATGCCACCTTCTCCTTCCGCTATGCGTACAGTACCAACACTGCGGACCTTGCGAATGTGACCGAGAAGCTCGAAGTGTGGTCCAGTACCGATTGCGGTCGCAACTGGTTCATCCGTGGTACTATCGATCAGCCCGAGCTGATCACCAACGGCAACAACAATACGGTGCCACCATCGCAATGGACGCTCAAGTCCTTCACCTTGCCCGGATCACTACTCGCGCAGGATGTACGCTTCCGCTTCCGCTTCATCAGCTCGGCCTACTCCAACCACCTCTTCATTGATGACATCTGGACCGGTGTGGCCGTGGGCTTGGAAGAACTCAGCAGCGATGGTTTCATCACTCTATTCCCCAACCCGACCAACGGAACTTTCAACATGCAGGTGAAGGGCATGGAAAGCTCGGCCACCGAGATCACCATCAGTGATCTGCGTGGCGCCACTGTGTACCAGAACAAGGTGCAGCCCAAGGGTGGCGCGCTGATCGAGATCGATGGCCGCGAGATCGGGCTCAACGAAGGCCTGTACATGGTGCGCGCTAGCAACAACGCAGGTAGCAGCGTGCAAAAGCTGATCATGGGTCGTTAGAAATTATTCCGATCCTCTACGAAAGGGCCGTGCGCGATGCGGGCGGCCTTTTTCATCGGTGGACCAATGATCCGTGGGATAATTAACCACCCAAGACAACCACGGCGCCCGAAAAGCGATCAGAATCGTGCGATCCTTCCGCAGGCCAGCACCATCAAGAATGTAT
>JBKJPT010000039.1:0-14870 GCA_046595075.1 Flavobacteriales bacterium | reverse complement strand
CGCGATCACCCTTTAGTTCAACGCTCAGCAATTCGCCTTTGCGGCGGCTCACGAGGTCGATCACTTTGCTGCTGAACGTTTCAGGAACTTGAACCGTGAGCACCTCGATGGGCTCGCACTTCTCGCCATCGATCTCCTTCATGATCACTGTAGGCTGCCCAAGCTGGAACTCGTAGCCGTCGCAAAGGCGAATTGCTGAGCGTTGAACTAAAGGGTGATCGCGTCCACATCGAGTTCAACATTCCTGCGCGTGGCATCATCGGCCTGCGCAATCCGCTGCTCACCGCAACAGAAGGTGAGGCCATCATCGCGCACCGTTTCAAAGGATACGAGCCGTGGAAGGGCGAACTGGGCGTGCGTCGCGCAGCCAGCATCATCAGCGGCGGCACGGGTACTGCGATCGCCTTCTCGATAAACAAGCTGCAGGATCGCGGCAAGTTCTTCGTGGATCCAGGTGAGGAAGTTTACATGGGGCAGGTGATCGGCGAGAACCCGAAGACCGACGACCTCGTGGTGAACGTCCTCAAAGGCAAGCAGCTCACGAACATGCGCGCCAGCGGCACGGACAACAAGGAGAACATTGCCCCTGCGGTGAAGTTCTCGTTGGAGGAGTGCATGGAGTACATCACTGACGACGAGTACCTGGAGGTAACGCCCAAGAGCCCGCGTATGCGCAAGATCTTCCTGGACGAGAACGATAGGAAGAAGGCGGGCAAGAAGGTGGCGGAGGTGTCCTAGACATTATACCTCGATCTTTTCGCGGGCCTCACCTCATGGTGGGGCCTGCTCCGTTTTGTGGACACCAAGCTCTTGCGTGAGGGTTCATTGCGACCATCAACCGTGATCGAACCTGTTGCGAACTCGTGTGTACCGCTTGTGCAAACGGACCCTGGAACGCATCCCATAACGGGTCCAACAAAATGTCCCTGCCATGAAAAAGCACTTGTTCCTAGTATCGGCGCTGGTATGCGCCTCGAGCATCGCTGTGGTGCTCTTCTCCTTCCGGAATGCCGACGCACCCAGCGCCAGCTCTCCGCATTGCCCCGTGCCCGGCGCACTGGTCGGTATCCCCACTCCGGGTCCGCACGCGATCAAAGGCTGTGTGTTCAAGACCGTTTATGAAGGCGAAGGGCTCGATAGCGGTTTCGTCATGCGCACACCGCAAGCCGTGATGGCTTCCGAGAAGCGCGGACTGGAATGGCTGGTGAACGCGCAGGCCAATGATGGTGGTTATGGCGCTGGTACGCACGCCCGTCAGGACATCACCGATCCGCACTCGGTGAGCACCGATCCGGCAACGACCGCGATGGTTGCAATGGCCCTAATGCGCATGGGCAGCACGCTCGATGCAGGCACTTATCACGGTCAGCTATCGCGTGCCACTGAATACCTCCTCTCACAAGTGGAGACTGCACCCAAGGGCGCCAACAACATCACGCAGTTGCAAGGCACACAGATCCAGATGAAGCTGGGCGCCAACATCGATGTGGCGCTCACAGCACAGTTCCTAAGCAACCTGGTAGCGAAACTTGGCGAGCAGCATCCCAAGTACTTGCGTTCCATGCGCGCACTGAACACGTGCGTGGCCATCATTCAACGTTCGCAGAACGCCGATGGTAGCGTGAAGGGTGATGGCTGGGCCGGTGTGCTCCAGAGTTCCTTTGCCGCGAGCGCTTTGGAATCCGCGAAGGCACAAGGGGCGCAGGTGGACGAGGAGTCGCTGAGCCTTGCACGCGACTACCAGAAGGCCAACATGGATGTGGCTGGCGGAACCGTGGCCACCGAACGTGCGGCAGGCGTAACGCTCTATGCGGTGAGCAGCAGTTCGCGCAACAGCGCCGCTGAAGCTCGCGAAGTGAACGAGGTGATCGTGAAGGCGAAGAAGGAAGGCAAAGTGGACAAGGATGCTCCTGTCTCCGTGGAAGCACTCACCGATGCCGGCTACACGCGTGGAGAAGCAGAGCAGATGAACACCTCATGGCAGGTGTACAATGCCGCGAGCAGTCAGGCCCAGCAAGCCAACGTGATCAGCGGCTTTGGCAACAACGGTGGCGAGGAGTTCCTCAGCTTTTTGCAAACGGGGGAGTCACTGGTGATCGCCAAGGACCAGGGTTGGAAGAACTGGTACGGCCAGACCACCGATCGGTTGGTGAGCATACAGAACCAGGACGGCAGTTGGAACGGACACCATTGCATCACCAGCCCGGTTTTCTGCACGGCCACGTCGTTGCTCATCCTCAGCATCAACAACGATATAGAGCACCTGCTTACGCAAGGTGCCGTGAAGTACCGCGGCGGTAATTGAGCCTAGCGTCGTAGGGAAGGTCGGAGCGGGAGGTCGTTGACCTTCCGCTCCGTCGTTCACGGAAGTTGTTCGATGCGTACTTCGGTGGGGATACTGCCACCGACGGTCTGCAGGATGGGATCGCGATCGTTGTTCTGACCTACATAGCGGATCGTGCCATCCAAGCCCGTATCGGTTGCCGCGTAGCCCGAAGAAGTCTGTGTGGGTTCAGATCCACCGATGGCCTGTAAGATCGGATCGCGATCATTGTCCTGTCCGGCATAGCGCACGGTACCGTCGCGGAGCACGTCACCCGTCCACAACAGCATGGTGCCGTTGAGGTCATGACGAGCATCGGTACCCCAGGTCGAGGTGGTACCACTGGAAAGATCGATCGTCAACGGAACATAGTTGAGATGAACGGGCAAGGCGACCATTGCGCCCATGTGATTGCGATGACGCACGGCAATGTGATAGTCACCAACCGGAACGCGGAAGCCCAAAGGTGAAAGGCCATCCAGGTCCACCACCTGCCCGTCACGGCGCAACAAAGCCGAACGTGTTGCCACTACCACTGACGGATCCAATTTCGAGCGCAACTGAACGAAAACCCAATCCACTATCGCGCTCGGTCCGGCGATGCCGAGCACCGCTGGTGCAACGGTTTCGCCACCGCCACCGGCGACATGCGTGAACGTTCCGGTGTACGGTTCAATTAGCGGAAGCATCCCTTTGGTGCGTAAGCTGTCGTGCATAAGGCCGTTCACCGGATCGTATGGTCCATCCAGGAACAGCTTCATGGCGATCTTCACCTTGCTCGGTGGCTTCACGAGGTCGAAATGATCGATGACGAAACCCGAAGTGTTGATGAAGCGTGCATGCAGCGAATCGCCTTTCACGTCCAGGATCATGGAACCGTAGTTTGCAATGCTGCTGTAGAACATGGCCGGGTGGTTCAAGGGTGCAGCATCGTCGAGCTTTCCACTCACTCCGCACACCGTATACACCGCGCCGGCATGTGGGGTGGCATCCGCTGGTTTCGCGTACGCGCCGTTGCCATCGATACGGCCATTGCCCATGTTCTTGCCCATGGTGGCCGCACTGAACGTGCTCGATAGGCCATAGTGCCCATCGATCAGGAAGCTACGCTCGTAAGAGTGGCTGTGCCCTGTGAGCACAAGGTCCACTCCGTTCTGTTCAAGAATGGGAACGATATTCTCGCGCATATCGCGCATCAGTCCGCCACTATCCGCAGGATCGTCGGAGTCGTGCGAGCCCTTGGTGTATGGCGGGTGATGCCAGTAGGCGATGATCCACTTGGCATTGGCTTTCGCGTAGTTGAGATCGGCCTGGAGCCAAATTGCCATGGCACCGGTAGTAGCGCGCGACACGCCGTAGCTGTCCAATGAAATGAAGTGCACGTTGCCGATGTCATATGCAAAGTATGCTTCGGTGTTGGAGGCAACGCCGCCGCAAGCGGCCGTTTTGGGTGGAGCGAAAACTGTGTAGTAAGGGCCGGTGTTCGCCGTGCCGCTGGAACCTGAGCCGTAGTCGTGATTGCCGGGTGTTGGCCAGAGCGTGGTGTTGCGCAGGATCCCCTCGTACATGTTGCGGAACATGGCGAGGTAGTATTCGCTCTCGCGGCCATGTGAATACACGTTGTCGCCGAGCATGAGCCACGCATCGGCTTTGTACGAAGCGGCGATGTAGTTGAGGTATGAGTTGCGGACGTTCGTCTGTCCAGCCCATGCCGAGCCAGCGTCGCCGATGACCCATGCACGCAGCGATCCTTCGCTGCCTTGTTCCGGGCTGGTCTTGAAGAAGTAGGTCGCATCACCGCCAGCAAGATCCTGTGTGCTCGTGCCGATCGCGTAGTAATAGGTGGTGTTCGGTTGCAGGCCCGTGATCACCACTTCGTGCTGCATCACCAACGCGGCAACTTCCACAGAAGAACTGAGCGTCGTAGGGGCAGGGCCGAAACGCACGCGTGATGAACTCGGCACATCGGTGTACCAGCTCACTGTGATCCCCGTGGCGCTGGCAGCCTGCAGGTAGGGGCCTCTGTCCACGGAAGGGTTGCTGTCGAGGCCCTTCAATTCCAGGTCGAAACTGATGTCGCTGCTGTTGGCGGCCTGTTGGTGGATCTCCACAGCAATGGTGTTGCTACCGTTCGTGAATTGCGTGGGGAAGAGGATAAGTTCCACGATCTGGCCTTCTTCAGCGGTGGCCACAGATTGGTAGGCAAGGGTGGTGTAGCTGATCGTGCCTTCATTGAGATTCTGCCGCAGCACCTCCGTGCCGTTGATGTAGACCACGACCCCATCATCGCGCTTGATATGCAGGCCGTATCCCGCGTACGCATTTACGCTTGGTATGCTGATCGTTTTGCGGAAGTAGGTAGTGATGTATTTGGCGGTGGAACTGGGGCCGTAGCTCACCACCGTGGCCTCATCACCATCGCCATAACCAAGTTGCCCTGGGCCGCTTGCCCACGCCGCATCGTTGAAACCACTTGCCCGCCATGCCGTGCCTTGGTTGCTGCCGTTATCCAGGTACTTCCACGAGGAACCGAATGGAACGAGCGCGACATCTTGCGAAGCAGCGTCCATGCAAATGGAGAACAGTAGAAGGAGCGTGATGCTGCGCATGTTGGGGCTATGAACGCGTGAAACTAGATCGGTTGCACCCTTGGATGCAAACGATGGCCGAACGGCTCGGTGCCAGTTTGAATGGAAGCGCGCAAAGCAGCGCTGCGGCGCAACTTTGGCCCGCATTCATCCGACCATGGTCTTCCTCTACTCGATCGTTGGGCTCATCGCCCTTTTGATCCTCGCCTTCTTCCTCTATTTCCGGCTCGTGCCGCGCATTGGTAGCAACCCCAACGGCGATCGCCTTTTGCGGATCAGTGCTTCGCCGAACCAGCGCAATGGCCATTTCAAGAACGTAGTGGACACCGACATGAACATGCCCTTCGGTGTATTGCTGAAGGTGCTGGGTGAGCAGATCACGGGTGGCGAGGGTCGCGAGCCGAAGGATGTGATCCCCACCATTGCCTTCGATAAGAAGGCATGGGGGGAAGTGCCGGAGACTTCGTTCGCTGTGGCCTGGTTCGGCCATTCATCGCTGCTGATCAAGAGCGGCGGCCTCACCGTCCTGGTGGATCCTGTATTTGGTGAGCGTGCCTCCACCTTCTCGTTCGCCGGGCCCAAGCGTTTCTCTTATCAACAGCACATGCGCGCGGATCTACTTCCGTATGTGGATGTGGTGCTGCTCTCGCACGACCACTACGATCACTTGGATCACGAGACCATCCTACAACTGAAGGACAAACCCTTCATTGCGCCCTTGGGCGTGGGTGCGCACTTGGAGTTTTGGGGTGTACCCGCAAGCGCGATCACGGAGAAGGACTGGTGGGAGAGCGTCACTGTGGATGATGTATCGTTCACGCTAACACCCTCGCGGCATTTCAGCGGGCGCAGGCTCAGCAACCGCTTCAGCACCTTATGGGGAGCATGGGTGATCGAGGCGAACGGGAAGAGGATCTACTTCGGCGCCGATTCGGGCTGGTCGCCCACCTTCAAGGAAGTGGGTGAACGCTTCGGACCCTTCGATCTGGTCATGCTCGAGTGCGGGGCCTACAATGAGAACTGGTCCAGCATACACATGATGCCCGAAGAGACAACGCAAGCCGCCGTGGAGTTGCGCGCACGTGTGCTCATGCCCATCCACTGGGGCAAGTTCAGTCTGGCCATGCACACATGGAAGGAACCGATCGAACGGCTCACGACCAAAGCCGCCGAGCTGAACATGCCGCTGCTAACACCGCGGATCGGGCGCATTGTCACCAACGCGGATCCTACAGCAAGTGAGCGTTGGTGGTCGGCTATCCGCTAGCCCAATGCAAGAACGCCACCGCGAGGGATGGCGTTCTCTGGATCGCGTTGGTATCAGCGCACGATCGTGAACTGCTGTCGGCTGCTGATGATGCCTTCGGTGCCGCGCAACACGGCAGTGTAGTTACCCACGGGCAATTCTTCTACACCAATGCGGTCCGTTCCGGTCAGGCGCTGTTGCAATACCTCGCGGCCTTGTGCATCGATCACAGAAAGGGTCGAGCCTTGCGCAGCGCTGGAGGTCACCGTCACCACATCCTTCGCGGGGTTGGGGAACAGGCTGAATGATAGTTCGACGCTATTCTCGGCAACGCCCGTATTGGTTTCCACGATGATCTGGCCCTTCATGCCCATGCCCACGTGCGGCACGCACACATAGTAGTATGTGCCGGGGATGGTGAGCGTGAGCGAGTGCGTGCCGGACAGGAAGTCGAAACCGCCGTTGCTTGTTGTGCCGTTGGCGTTCCATGTGGCTTGGCTCACCTCACGCGCGTGGTGATTGCTGGTAACGGTAAAGGTGATGGTCTGGCCAGCGGTGATGGTGAGCGTAGAGGGGCTCCATGTGAAGTTGCCCGTGCTCGTGATGGACTGCGCCTGCGAGGTTAGCGTGGCGACGAAAAGAAGAAGTGCGGAGAGTTGTTTCATGGGTTGTCTTTTGGGTTATGCAACAAAGGACGCAGGGTAGCACGCAAGTGCTGCCTCGTGTTCGGGAAGGTTGTGCAACTTACTGCTGTGAAAAGCGAAGAACACGATCTCCGCCAGCCCGATGATCAGGTATCCATCCCCAGCGTGTTCAACTACTGTGACCGATGGTGCGAGAAATGCGGCTTCGTGGAATGATCGCAGGCGCGTGCATCAGGTCTTCCAAGCGAAGAACGCGAAGGCCACCAGGACCATGTAAAGTGCCGCTACCAACGTGCGTGGCGGAATGCGGCGTAGCAATGAGCTCATGTGATTTGGTTTGCGCGCAAAGCACGGGCGCCAGTATGGTGTTGGAGCAAAGGGAACATGAAGGTTCCCGCAGAAGTGGTGATCGTTCTACCTCACCTTCATCAAGTTCCTCACCTGCTGTGCGGCTTCGTTCTGCAGGCGGGCGTAATACACACCGGCGGCCAGATCGCCCAGGTCCACATCCACCTTGTAGGTGCCAGCGGCCACGGGTTGGTTCAATACGGTCTTGATCAACTGCCCTTCTCCATCGAAGACCTGTATCAACACGCGGCCACCAGCACTGGTGTATTCCAAGGTGGTGCGTTCCGTGAACGGGTTGGGGTAAGCGGCGATCAAATTGTTGCCGGCCTCTTGGTTGATGTCATGCACCCCGGTGCCGAGGCAGCCATCTGGGTTAATGATGCTGATCGGCTGGTAGGTATCAAGCAGCACGGTGTCGATGTCGGTCTCCTCTAAGCAGAACCAGTCCTTCAGCACGTTGGCGTACACGCTGCGGAAATCGTACTGCATGGCCAAATTGGTCTGAAAAGTGGCGTTGCTGGGGATATCGGGATTGGTGCCCACGATGGTGTTGATCACCTGCGTGCCGAAGAAGAACATGGGTTGCGCGCTGCCGTGGTCGGTTCCGCCACTTGCGTTGTCCACGATCCGGCGACCGAACTCCGAGAAGGTCATGCCCAAGACGCGATCCTCAAGCCCCAGCAGTGCGAGATCGTCCTGGAAGGCGCGTACACTGTCGCTCACACCTTTCAACAGGTTGGCGTGGTTGCCAATGGTGTGATCGACGCTGTCCACTTGTTGTGCGTGCGTGTCGAAGCCTTGCTCGCTCACCCAGTAGATCTTGGTCTTCAAGCCACCACAAATGAGCTGCGCCACGATCTTCAGCGCGTTGGCAAGCTTTGCACCGGGCTGGTTTCCGGTGGGGTAGAGCGTGCTCTGGTTGCAGCCCACTGCCGCTGCCGCTTCGATCACATCGCCGTACAGGTCCGTTTGGCGTTGCACCTGCCGCACGAAATCCAACTTGCCACCACTGCACGCAGCAGTTGCGGGATCCAAGTAGATGTTGCCTGCTAAGTTCAGGGGATCACTGGTGTTGTTGATCGCTACGCCCATGCTCACGCCCATGTATTGCAAGGCGGGTCCCACAGAGCCACCAATGCGGATCGCGAGCGGATCGGGCATGTCCGTGTTCGGGTAGCCCGCAGGATAATTCGGGTACTCGAAGTTGAGGTAGCGCCCGGTCCATCCGCTGGTGAGCAGCTGATCGGCATTGGCGCCCGTCTCGTAGATGTCAGTTGCGCGGAAGTGCGAGTAGTTGGGTGTGGGATAGCTCACGCCCTGCACGATGCCGAGCTTGCCTTCTTCCCACAATTCCCGCATGCCATCCATTGCGGGGTGCAGGCCGGTGGCTCCCACGAGGTCCAGTGGTAGCACCAGGCCCTCCGGGATCAACACGTTCGGGCGCTTCACGCTCAAAACGCTGTACTGATCCAGGGGGATCACGGTGTTGAGGCCATCGTTGCCGCCGTAGAGTTGGATCACCACCAGCACGCGGTCCTCGGCGGCGCGGTTCCACAACGGTTGCAAGAGCGGGCTGCTGAAGCCGCGAACAGTGAGGCCACCCAGCGTGGCCGCAGAAGAACTGCGTAGGAAATTGCGACGGTTCATGTGCGGGATCGTGTTGGCTTAGTGCATTTGTGTTTCGGCGGCACCGAACATGTCTGAGGTGAGCCAGAGCAGCAAACTGGGCACCAGTTGCGCGGTCATGTCGGTGGTGGTGGGATCGGCCACGTACAGTTCGTAGGCGTCGCTCCAGTACACATCGTTCAGCTGGCCCAGCAGCAGGTAGTTGGTCTTCAGTTGGTCCTTCACACCATTGCTCACAGCTACGGCGAAGAAGAGTTCAACAGCATCGGCCACCAGCGTGTTGGGATTGCTCGGGTCGGTGAACTCGGCCACGACCGCGAGCAGGTCGGGCATAAAGGCGAGGTCCTGGCTTTCGGGCTGATAGATGTCCGTGGCATCGCCGGTTGCGAAGCCGCTGTAAAGGATCCCCAGCATGCTGTTCTTGCGTGCCGGGTAGGTGGCGGTGTCCATCCAGATATCATCGAAGGACGGTTCCTGATAGTATGCCGCGAAACCCGCGACGTTCGGCGGGTTCAGCAATTCCTGCCCGGCGTAGGAGGTGAGGTAGTAGATGTCGCGCCACACGCTGTACTGCGCTTCCAACTGAGCGGGCGTGGGCAGCGTGAAGTGCAGCTTGCGTACGGTGCCGATCACTAGGTCCACCGGCGGCATCACCATGCACGATCGCACCTGTGCGCTGAAAAAGTGATCACTGGTGAGCAATGCGCGGATCACCGTCTTCATCTGATCGGGTGCTGCGGCATTGTCGCGGAAGATCTGCGCGAGCGGCTCGATCACATCGGTTTCGGTAGCGGCATCGATCTCGCCGTGCACGAAGAAGCGGTAGAGGTTGCGGGCCATGAAGAGCGACACCTCATCGTTGGCGCAGATCATGTCCAGCAGAGCGTTCAGTTCATTCTCACCGGCGGCAGTACCTGTTTCCCCGGTGATGAGCGTGTTGTTGAAGAAGGCGCTGAACTGCTTGTTGGTGGTGTCGTGCTGCGTTGCGCGGAAGATGGAGTAGGGGAGCACGGGATCGCCCAGGGCATCGGTCTCACGCACGGTCCAGCCGGTGAGCACGCGCGCAGCCGCCTGCACATCACTCTCGGTGTAGCCGCTGCCTTCGCCCAGGGTGAAGAGCTCCATGAGTTCACGACCGTAGTTCTCATCGGGCGCGTTCACCGTGTTCAGGTAGCCGTTCAGGTAAATGAGCATGGCGCCACTCGTGCTCACATCGTGGATCAGCTGCCTGAAATTGCCCAGGCATTGCGTACGCAACAGTTGGTCGTACTCATAGCTCAAGCGTGGATTGAAGACCTGGAACACCTGCGTGGGCATGTGGTTGTTCCAGAAGAGGCTGAGCTTCTCGCGCAGGTTGCGGTCCTGTTGCACCAAGAGGCCACTACGCCACCACATGAAACTTTGTATGCGTGCGCTGGTAAGCTCAGTGACTTCCACATTATTGTTGCCGTAGCGGATCGTGTCCACCCACGTTGCACCGAACGCCACCTGCGGATCGACCGCATTCGGATCGGGGTTGCCACCCACTAGGTCCCAATAGACCTTCAGCGGTGGCTGTGTGTCGTTGGTGAAGGTGAGCAACGAATCGATCACCTGATCGAGCGATTGCCCGTTGAACGCTGCGAGGTCGGCGTTGGTGCAACCGAAGAGCGAGCGCTTGAGCAAGTGGGCCAGTTCGGGGCGGTTGAACGGACCGGTGTAGGGGGTCAGTGGCATGGTAAAACGCTAAAGTCTGAAGGTTTAACGCTGATGGCTGGAAGACGAGAGCTGAAATGGGAAAAGTGAAAGGCCTGTTCCTTCGTTTTGCGTGAAATGTTCGGTTGACGGATGAGGGTGGAAAGATCCCTTCGTATTGCTCGGAATGAATGAACGTTGGGCCTATGACAACACCCGACGCGGAAAGTTAGATCGGCCCCAACCGATGATCCATGCCGCTTGGATGAAGTATCCCCAACCCTTCGGTGAATTGCCGACGCGTGGCGATGGATGTAGTAGTGGTGTGAATTCGAGGCTGCTGTTACGTTAGTGCACTGTTATGGTCCCAGGGACGGCCCACGGACAATACATAGTGCCAGGTATCGTGCGAATGCGCCGCTTGGTTAGCAGGCATGCGCAAGCCAGCGAACGGAGCGCCCCACGAGCGCGAGCGGATCACCGATCAGGAGCGCACCTACGTCACTATTGCCTGCTGCTAACTCAAGCCCGCACCGCTCGGGACGGCAGGATCAATGGGCATTAACGTGAAACACTGGAGAAGCAAAGGCATAAGGTGCACAAGAAACCTAGGGATGAAGTGCTATGCCGACATGTGCCATGTGGCGGTGACCATGGGTCCTGTGAATTGCACGTGCAAAGTGGGAGGGAGCATGGAGGCGGGCTAGAAGGTGCGAAGGATGGGATCCCCGTTGGTGCGGTCCAACGCGAGAATGCCATTCCCTTGGTCCCAGCATGCGCCGGAGAACTCCATGCCGGTCAGCGAGATGTTCACCTAGGGGGAACCGATCGCCGTGGCCCTCTTTACTCCAGCACCACGCGGCCCACTGCTGTGCTGTTATCGCTTGTGAGCCGCACCATGTAAACGCCGCTGGCGTAACCGTGTGCATCGAAGCGTACAACGCCACCCTGTGCCGTACCAAGGATTTGTGTTTGGAGTACCACGCCAGTAGCGTTCAATAGGTCCAACGTGCTTCCTTCGTTCATGCGCGGCAGTGCGACCACGATGGCTTGATCCGCGGCACGCACGCTCAGTTCATCCCGTAGGTCGGACACGGACCCGATTTGTGTAGACACTTCGTTCATCCATTGCGCACCGGTGATGGTGGTGGAGTTACCGAAGAACGAGGTAGTGATGCTGAAGATGTGTACGATCGGATAGTGCGTGCCAGCCTGGAGAAAATCGGTGTAGATGTTCTCGAAGGTGGAGCTACCGAGCCCGAAGTCGTCCGTGTATGTTTCGGTGGCCGAAACGCGGAGCACATCGGTAAGCGTACCGCCGGGCATCAGTAGGGTGCCATAGGCATCGGCCATGGCCGTGATAGTGCCGGTGCGCGTAACGGCGTTGCCCGCAATATCGTACGCGGCATCGAAGTCATCGACCCAAGATGTTCCAATGGTGGCGGGGAAGGCGGCCATCTGCATGGGATCGGAGTACACGATGGGCGAGAAACCCGGGGGCGCGAGACCGTGGAAGTAGCCACCCGAGGCGTTGAACTCGGAGTACGAATAGGCACCCTGATCTTCGGCAGCGATGGTGGCGTTAGGGAAGGATGCTTCATCGGGTGTGCCCACCGGATCGATGAAGAGGATGTTGATGACACTATCGGTGCTGAGTCCCGTGAGATCCCAGGTTTGATCGGCGCCTGCGCTACCGGGATCCACCCAGGGTCCGGCCTGATACACGTAGGCATCGCCGGGAACAGTACCGTTGGTTGAAAAGTCCAGCACCGGTTGGGCAACGCCTATCAAAGGCAGCAGGACCAGCGTAGATAGGGGGTATATGTGTTTCATGTCATCGAATATAGCCGAAGTGCGCAAATGGGCTTGCGATCGGTCCGGATGGAAATTGCGGACCCGGTCGATCAATTGACCATCTTTTCGGGTTTCTTCTTTCTGCCCGTCACGCGTTGCGCGGCGGCCTCTACGGTCTCATCCACTTTCCCTTTCACGAGCCACGATATGCCGAACGCCCAGAGCATGATGGCCTCGGGCCAGAAGATGTAGTCGGTATCGAAGATGGCCAGCCCTACCATGCACAGCACGATCGCACCGCCGCAGGCGATGTGGATCATGACGCGCGGCTCTTTCAGCCGGGTGCGCAGCGGGCCATGGCCTTTGGTGAAGAGGAAGAGCGCCATGAACGCGAAGGAGCCGAAGAGCAAGGCGGCGCTTGTGAAATGCACGGCCTCCATCCATCTGTCCCACCACTCCGGCGAGGTGTAGGGACCGTCGGCTTCGGTGGGGAAAAAGGCCAAGACCACGGCCGCTACTCCGGCCAAGGTCGAGATCCATCGGTCCTTGGAACCACCAGAATTGCTGTAGCCCTCGTAGGTGATGAGGAAGATGCCCAGCGCCATTACGATGCCGATGAAGAGCACCTCGGCACCGGTGTGGTAATAGGCGCTTATGCTGTTGAGCTGTTCCCACCATTGATCGGGTCCTTTGATCGACCGCTGCCCCGCGACCGGTGCCAGCACCAATGGCAGTGCGATGCCCAGTATCCCCAATGTCTGCCGGTGCCCATTGCTGCTGCGGTCGTCGGGGTTGGGTGGTGCGATCAGCGGTGCGCGCGACGGTGTGAGCGGGATCATCTTTCGCTGTTCCATGGTGGTGGAATTGAGGTGATGGATGTGTATGGCGGCATTGTTCGAATGGCGAAGCCCCAGGAAAGTGCCCGGGGGCTCCACGTTCGGCGGTCGCGCTTTCTCATCGCAACCGGTGATGATCAGGGGTAGTGGTCCTTTCACATGCCGAAGGAAAGGCCCTGCGCAATAGGCGGCATACCTAGTACCAGGTATATTGATGCAGAAAGTTGCGGATACGGCGGACGGGGGGCTTCTTCCATGGTGGAGGCGGTTGAACAGGCCTCCGTCTGGTTCGCAACAAGTTCTTAGCATTGGCCCACGGTCACGGCATGAGGAAGATCATCACCCGTATTCTCGCGAAGCAGCCCGGCAAACTGAGCAAGTCGGGGTCGGAGCTGCTGCTTTTCCTCGTCGCCGATTTCCTCAAGCCGCTCTTCGAATCCACTTGGTACCTACTGTGGATCTCGCTGGTCGGCTTTCTCCTGTGCCTGCTGCGCATCGCCTTGCACGCCCGCGAGCTCACCGACACCAACGATCGTGAGAAGCCCACCTTCGATCAGATCCGGTTGAAACTCGGTAGGCGCTGGACCGAGATGACCATGATATCGTTCTATGGTGCCGGCTTTGCCATGATCTTCCTCGCTGCACAGGCGCTCTGGACCACCGACGACAAAGGCATGCTCGCGAACCTCATGCCCCGGGTCGAAGCGCTGCAAGCGAGCATCCTACGCCTCGATGCCAAGGTGGATGCGCGTTTCGACAACGTGGATGCCAAGCTCGACGACATTCGCTCGGGCACCGATTCGTTGGGTGCCGCCATGGCGCAAGTCCACGTGGATCCAGTGGTCACGGAGCGCCCCAAGCCCGCACTGGACAACGAGGTGGCCATTCGCAAGGAATTGTTCGAGCTGGGCGTGACCTGGACCTACGCCGAGTTCTGGAGCTACCTGAAACGCGGCGACACGCTCGTGACATCGCTGTTCGTGCGCAGCGGTGCTGCCATTGGACGCGATGAATTCGCCGAGTACATGCGCGAGCATTACGACAAGTACACGGCAGACCTGCTGCTGAAGTACCGCGCTTTCAAGGACGATGTGTGCCTGACGGCGATGGACGTGAAATTCTATGACCTCTACGAAGAAGTGCGCCGCGTGCCCGAGAAGTGCCGCATGTTCCGCGGGCTATGCGGGGCCGATGATCTCGCGAAGCTCGATCGCTCCATCGAGCAGGAACGTCGGCAGGTGGTGCGTGCAAAGGCCGAGTTCGATCGCTTGGCCGGCAGCGACTGCATGGAACATTTCCCCGAGGCCCTTAGCCTCTCCTCGGAGGATTTCCGCAATGCCTTCACCGACGAGGCTGTGGAATTCGATCCCTTCGGCGTGCTCACCTACTCCAAGCGACAGGAGTTCCTGGCCCAACTGAAAACGGACCTGATGATGCGCGACCCCGGCATGTTCGAGGACCCCGTGGGGCATTTCCGAACCTCGGCCGACAAGTATTGCCCGGCACTAGGTGCCAAGTTGCGTTCCGATCCTTTTTCGCTGGATTTGCTTGTATGGACGCGTGAGATGCTCGCAGGGAAGCAGTAGAAGAGGATCTACCGGCCATGGGCCGGAACGAGATCCTCCGAAGCCTCACCCCAACATCTCTTTCACCATCGGCACCACCTTGGTCGCATACAGTTCTATGCTGCGCATCTGCAACTCGTGGGGCAAGGTGCCCGCGCTGTACTTCATATCGAAGCGCGATAGGCCGAGGGCCTTCACGGTGCGCGCGATCTTCTTCGCCACGGTA
>JBKJPT010000225.1:0-10654 GCA_046595075.1 Flavobacteriales bacterium | reverse complement strand
GCCATGGTGGCGGCCATGCTCGGTGCTGGCGGTGATCCGGAACTGGGCATGCAGGCCGCATTGGAAAGCAACAAGCCCAAGGTGGTGCAACTGCTGGTGGAACAAGGTGCCCAGCCCGCACGATGCATGCACTTCGCGGTCACCAACCGGAATGTTCCGCTCTTGACCATTGCCTTGGAAAAAGGAGGCGATCCCAACGTCGAACTGGCAACGGCCAGCGGCATGGGTGCCGACGAAATGGTACAAGCCATGCTGGCCAAGGGGGCCGATGCGAACGGTGGCATTGATGCGGCCATGGAAGGCAGCCGGGCCAGCACGGTAATGATCCTGGTGAACGCCGGTGCCGCACCCAACCGGGTGATGAACTACGCGGTGACCACGAAGAACGTACCGCTCTGCCAGCAGCTTCTTGAAAAGGGTGCGGAACCCATCACTGAATTCCCTAACGCCTGCGGGCTCGGCCTTGATGAAGTAGTGCGTGCAATGATCGATCGCAGCGCTGATCCCGATCGTGGTGTGGCGAGCGCCATCGCGAACGATCGCACCACCACGTTGCAAGTATTGGTGAACGCCGGTGCCGACCCCAACAAGGTGATGCAGTACGCAGTGGGCAAGCGCAACCTGCAGTTGGTGACCACCTTGCTGGACAAGCAAGGAGATCCCGATCCAGGGTTACGCATCGCCGTGGACTCCAACGCTACACAGATCGCAAAGCTCCTGTTGGACCGCGGCGCCGACCCAAGTGCCGAGTTGGGGAACGCGAGCACACGTGGACAGGAAGAGGTGGTGCGGCGCATGCTGGAAAAAGGAGGCATTGCAGACCGCGGCATCGATCAAGCCATTGCCGCCGACCAGGCAGCCATCGTGGAACTGCTGGCCAATGCTGGCGCCGACGCGAACAAGGTTCTACCATACGCCGTGCGCAAGGGTCGCGCCCCTTTGGTGGAACTGGCATTGTACAAAGGGGCCGCCACAGCCGACCCCGCGTTGGTTGCCACCGCAGCTGGAAATGGAGATCTACCGGTGCTGCTTTTGCTCTTGGACAAAGGGCAGGCGGATGCCAACCCCGGCATGGAGCCCGCTGTGACCAACCAAGGCGAGGAAGTGGTGAAGGTGCTGCTCGCGCACGGTGCGGACGCGCAAGCTCCAACGCTGATCGCGAAAGCGGCCGAACGTGGTTCCGTTGCCTTGGTGACGTTGCTACTGGAAAACGGGGCCGACGCCACCAACGGTGTTCGTGGTGCAGTGGACGGCAACTCGCTCGACGTGCTCACCTTGCTCAGCAGCAAGGGAGCGGACCTGAACGCCACCGGGTTGGTAGAGGCCTCGGCGCTCCGTGACAACCCAGCCCTTACAAGGCTTCTCCTCGACGCCGGTTGTCCTGCGCAGGAGGGTGTGGTGAACGCTGTTGCCTCGGGCGCGGCAGCCGTACTCGATCTCCTGCTCGAGCATGGAGCCGATGTGCACGATGCAACGCTCATGGCCACCGCCGTGGAAAAGGGCTACGCTCCGGTGGTGACCATCCTGCTCAAAGGCGGGTGCGATGCCAAGGGCCATGTGGACCCGGCCAACGGAGGAAACCTGCTGCATGTGGCCGCACTGCGGGAAGATCTTCCGGTGGCGCAACTGCTCATCGCCGCAGGATTTGATGTGAGCATGAAGGCGGCAGGCAGCGGGGATACGCCCCTCCATGTGGCCGTGCGTGGCAAGAAGGACAACATGGACCTCGTGGAAGCACTGGTTGAAGCAGGTAGCGATGTGAACGCGGTGAACGTCAAGGGCAAGTCGATCAAGGATGAATGCGGCGGTGCCGTTTTCGGAAGCAAAGTGCGCAAGTACATCAAACAACACGGAGGAAAATGAAGGACCGTACGCTCATAGGGAAGGAACGTGCCCGATCGCTCGGTGCATCAAGCACAAGGTCAATACGTAGGATCTTGCTCCCGGTCATCGTTCTGTTCGTGTTGCACGGCTGTGTCAAGGATCCCGATTGTGACACGTGTCCGTGTCCATCGTGCCCGCGCATCGATCAGCTGGTGCCTGCGGTGGGTAACTATGGCGATACGGTGCTGTTGATCGGCGATAATTTCTCGGCCACTGCGGCAGACGATCACATCTGGTTCAACGGAACCGAGGTGACCACCATTTACTCCGCGGCCAAGGAAACGCTCATGGTGAGCGTGCCCAACGGCGCCACCTCCGGCCGGGTTTCCATAAAGGTGCAGGACTACCTGGCATCGGACCTGATACCGGGATACAGCGCACCCTACTTCGAACTCGCCAGCTTCTCCCAGGTGGTGGCAGGCACGCCGAACGAGCCTGGCACCGCGGACGGTCCTCCCGGTATCGGCAAGATCACTGGGCTGAACAGCATCGCCATCGGCAATACGGGCATCCTCTACTTCTCCGATGCGCAGAATGGCACCCAAGGTCCTGTGCGTCGGATCCTCGGCGGTGCGATCAGCACGATCCAATGCAACTTTAATGTCGCTCCCACGATCAGCATCATGCCTGGTCTCACCGCGGACTTCCTCTATTTCAGCGCGACGGCACCGCCTTACTATCAAGTGTCCCAATTCGTCTTCTTGGGCGGAGGGTGCGGCACCCAACCGTGGTACACGACCTCCATCCCGCAGGGATCGAGCTACGGTGGTGCGCTGGCTGCGCGATCGGAGCAGAGCCAGAGTGTGTCCTTCGTCCGCACATGGCTCGACTTAACAGCAGGGCTGCAACGGTTCGCGCTGTTCGATGCCCTTACATCGAATGTCGTGGATTCCATCGCAGGATGGTCCATCCAGTTCCAAGTGCAACTCGCCACCGCGAACGATATGGAGATAGGGCCCTTGAATGAAACGTATGTCACGATCACGGACCCGAACGGCACTTACTCGCGTGGCCGTTTGTTCAAATGCACCACCACCGGTGCCACACAGCTCTATGCACCCACGGAAAATGTGGATCGGTCAATGGAGGGTGTGGCCGTTGACCCGATCAACGGCGATGTGTATTTCGCGAGCGATAACCGCATCTATCGCCTGGTGGCTCCCGGTAGCGTGGAAGTGTTCGCAGGTGCTGCGAGTGCCGGCTACGCTGCCGGTGATGGTTCCCTGCTCAATGCACGGTTCAACGGCATCAAGGATATCGACATCCATGAGGACTACATGTACGTGGCCGATTCAGGCAACCACGTGATCCGCAGACTCAATATCCGGAACTGATGATCACCCGCACCACTCTCATCCTCTTGTTTGTCTGTCACGGGTTTGCCGCATGGGCACAGACCGAAGGCAATGATTCCACCGCTGCGCCAGGGCACAGGACATCGAGCATCCTTGGCAAGGCATCCCTCAGCACGCCGGCCGGGCCCCTATTACCGCCACGCATAGGCCTGCGCACCTATAAGCTCAGTGCGAACGTCCTGAACAGTTGGGTGGACATGTACCTGCATAACAGCCTACCCACCTTCATACCCGCCGCCAAGGATTCCGTGCAGCAGTTCGGCAATGAACTGCTCAACCAGGTGGGTGGCGTGCTGAACGTGGCGGTAGGCAAGATGGGCTACTTCGGGAACGGCCGTGACTCCCTTAACCGCGACATCAAAGGTGGTCAGATCGACCTGCGCGCCGGTATGAAGCTGGTGGATCCGCAGACGCGCAGCTATTCGGAGTTCGTGGTGCCAACGTTCCAGACATCCATCGAGACCAAGTTCCTGATCCCATTGGCATCGGGCAAGGTCACGGACAAAGCCCAACTTCGAGCGAGCCAGCTGGGCAACCTCACCTTCCGCATCGGCGGCATGTACCAGAAGATCCTCAACAGCAGAACGTATGGTGAGTACTTCAAATCGCGCAAAGGCAATCCGGCCTCTACAGACCTCATGAACATCACGTACGAGATCAGCTTGAGCATCACCAACGCCTTCTTCATCAGCTTCGGACAATCGTTCGGAAACATCGCCACCGTTCCGAACAGGACGATGTTCTCCTTCAGTTACACCGCTCCGCCCAAGTAGATGCCCACAAACCAAGACCGCAGATGATCACAGCCCATCTTCATAACGCGCAGCCTACCTCGGCACACTACATCCTCCGTTCCTTCCTGATGGCTCTGGCTTGTTGGTGCAGCATCCTTGCGTGTTCGGGGCAGGTATGCGCCGGTGGCATGTTCTTTTCCACCGCTATATGCTCGGATGGCCAATTGGTCGGCTGGGGCGGGGCGCACGGAAACATGATCACTTCGGCGAGCACGCCAACACCCCTGAACCCCATCTTCACTTTTGATGGTGTTATCGCTGTTTCGTCGGGTATCTATCACTCTGTGGCATTGCGGAACGATGGTAAGGTCTTCACATACGGGGACAACACTTATGGGCAACTCGGTGTTGGCAGTTCGATCTCGAATAGCAGCAACCCCTTGGAGGTCCCCGGGCTTACGGACGTGATAGCTATTGAGGCCGGTTTCTATGATGTCCTGGTCGTGCTTGCTGATGGGTCTGTACGCCATTGGGGTGAGGAGTATGACGGAAGTATAACTTTTTCGCCTGTCGTTGTCACCGGCTTGACCGATATCGTTGCGGTCGGAGCAGGATCGGGCACATTCATGGCTTTGCGCGCGGACAACACCTTGTGGACATGGGGCACTGGATGGGACGGGCAGCTTGGACAAGGAGATCAGATCACACAGTCCCAAGCACCGGTCCAGATCCTCACTGGTATCAGCGGTATAGCAGCGGGCGGTTACCAAATGATGGCCGTAAGAACCAATGGTGGGCTGTACCTGTGGGGCGATAACGACTGGCAAGACTCAGGCACTGGTGTTCCTTTGGACATTTTATGGTCCCCTCAGGAAGTGTTATCTGTGGATGATGCCGATCCTTGTGGAGGCGTATTGTGTGAGGTGCGAGCGGCGGGGACCACCAGACTTTTCCATGCAGCGATCGTGGGTGCAGAAGGACGTGTTGTGTATTGGGGAAGCAGCTACGACGGCATACTTGGGCAAAGGCCCGTGCCCTTGTTGCGAGTAGACGGTTCCGCTGTGACCGGAGCAAGAGCACTGGATGGTGGACACGAACACATGTTAGTGGAACTGGTGAGTGGTGACATACTTTCCTTCGGCCGGAACGGTAGCGGAGAATTGGGCACGGGCGATGTAGTGGCCAGCTGGGACCGCGCGCGACAGGTAATCGACCTATGCCCGTTGCTTGAAGTGGGCATGGAGGAGGAGCCCGCAACGGTTCGAGCCACCGTACATCCGAATCCGTGTTCGGATGGGATCACGTTGGAGATCCCGGGCGAAGTGATCACCAGCGTTGAGATCTTCAACGTACTAGGCCAAGTGAGTATGAGTCAACGGCCTGGTCAAGGAACGGTGACCCTCGACACGGATCGGCTCCGGGCGGGCGCATATCAACTGAAAGGAACCACCAGCAGAGGGGCCACTTTCGTAGAGCGGTTCATGAAGGAGTGATTCATGGCCAAGATCGAGGACCGGATCACGGATCCATCAAATGACGCAACGATCACGATGAGAAACCGACTCAACTACCGCTGGGGTGCTGGTGCTCTTTGTACGGTCCTGCTGCACACTGCATGTTGTGCACAGACGTTCTGTGCAGGACCAACTTTCAGCATCGCCGTTTGTGCTGATGGGCAACTTCAAGGATGGGGCCTCAACAATGGTGCTCCAGGCGTCCATCACTTGGGCAACGCCATCCTGGGGTCGGATAGCAGTGCCGGTCTTCCGGTGTGGCTTAACCCGATCTTTTCGTTCAACAACATCAAGGCCGTGGCGGCTGGGGATCATCACGTGTTGGCCCTGCTGAATGATGGCCATGTATATGGATGGGGTGGCAACGGATCCTATCAATTGGGAACCGGGGGAACGGCGAACAGTGATCATCCTGTGCAGGTGCAAGGAATTGATGATGTGCTCGCCATTAGCGCTTCCGCAACCTCAAGCTTGGCGCTGAAGTCAGACGGTACTGTATGGCAATGGGGAACGCTCATGATCACCCGAGAAGTGCCTGAGCAAGTTCCGGGTATTGACAGTGTCATCAAGATCGCGAGCGGCAACGGGATGCACATGGCGCTGCGGTCGGATTCCACCGTTTGGACCTGGGGTACTGGCCCTGGTGTAGCGCACTATGATGGACTGGACACTCCGATACCAGGTCCGGTGTACCACTATTGGGACGACATCATTTACTATCTCGGCGGTATTAAGGACATCGTGACTAGCAACGGTTGTTGCTTCGCCATGCGGTGGGATGGTTACGTCGAAGCATGGGGAAACAACTTCAATGGCAATCTTGGACTGGACATTACATGGGAAAGCGTTTTATCACCGATAACGATCCCAGCTGGCGAAGCCCAGGGCAGCTGCGGCTCTTATCTCTGCGGCGTTCGATCCATTGCTTCAACCAATGGATCTACGCTGGCCGTGATGGAAGATGGCACGCTATGGAAATGGGGCTATGATCCGGTCCCCTTCGGCTTCTACCCTACCGCAACAGCAATGCCCGTCCCCTGGCATGCAGTGGCAGTGGCCTCCGGGTTCGATCACTTCCTTGTTCTTGATGATATGGGCCAACTGTGGAGTTGGGGATCCAATGAATTCGGCCAATTGGGAACAGCCGAGGGACTGAGCGGAGTGGGCCCCATGCTCGTCGCGAGCCTTTGTACGATGACGGGCATGAACGAGGAGGTGAGCAACCAACTGAACGTATATCCCAATCCGACCTCCGAATACATCACCTTGACCATCCCATCCTACAACTCGGTGCAGTACGAGATCCATGGTCCAACAGGCCAGTTGGTGCGCTCGGGCCTCATGCGTTCCGGAAGTGCGACCGTGGATGTCAGAGACCTTCCTTTCGGATTGTACTCCATACACTACCAAGGTCAAGGGCAGAGTGCGCTGGTCGCACGGTTCATCAAGGAATAGGTTGATGAACGCAGAAGCCCCGCCAATGGCGGGGCTTCTGCGTTCTTGAAAACGTTGAGAGCTAGTCCTTCGTCTTCGCCCGCTTGGATGCGGCAGTGGGCGTGCCAGCGGTGGCGGCCTTCTTGGCGGCGATCCGCTTGGTTGCTCTGCGCTTGCGATGGGACTGTGCCCGTTGGTCCTGTGCCATGGTAGTGGTTCGTTGGTTGCGGGCGCGAATGTAGGTTGTACGCGGGGATGGGGCGTTGGAGAAGGCCGCCCGTAGCTGGGCGAGGGTAGCACGGTAGCCGTCGTTCGGTCGCCACATTTCTCCTTGCGTGGGCATGATGGTGCATGTAGGGCGGCTTATCTCTTCGATGTGCGAGATGTGGAGAAGGTACCGGAGGAACATGTAGGGGTACTTCCATTAGGTTTGGAACTGCCGTACCAGCCACATACCATGAAGACATTCATCACCATCCTCTTTTCCTTCCTCATTGCAACACCCCTGCTGTTCGCACAACCCGTTCGTTCGTGGGGGACCTATTACGGTGGCACCGGACAGGAAACGGCCAACTCCGTGGCCGTGGATGGCGACGGCAACGTCTACATCGCCGGATCCACCACTTCCACCACAGCCATCAGCAGCGGTGGTGCCCATCAGCCCACTTACGGCGGCGGGCAACGCGATGCCTATCTGGCCAAATTCAACAGCGCGGGCGTTCGCCTTTGGTCCACTTACTACGGAGGCGCTACATACGATGAGGCCTATGCCGTCTGTGTGGATGCCAACGGCTACGTCTACATCGCGGGATCTACCGACTCGTGGGTCGGCATCGCTAGCAACGGCTGTCACCAACCCGCCCTCGGCGGGTCTGGGAGCTACGACGCCTTCGTGGCCAAGTTCAATGGCACCACTGGCGTGCAGCAATGGGCCACCTACTATGGCGGCCCCACAACGGATGAAGGCCGCGCGGTGGCAGTGGATGCGAACGGCAACGTTTACCTGAGCGGTTATTCACAGTCAGCAACGGGGATCAGTACACCCGGCAGCCATCAACCCGTATTGAGCGCTGGCGATGCGTTCCTGGTGAAGTTCAACAGCACGGGAGTGCGCCAATGGGGCACCTACTACGGTGGCATTGGCAGCGAGGACGGCAATGGCGTCGCCATCGGCAGCGACGGCAGTGTCTATCTCGGCGGCCGGGGCAACTCACCCGCTGGCATCAGCACCATCGGCAGCCATCAGCCGACATACGGCGGCGGCACCTACGATGCTTTCCTGGCCAAGTTCAACGATGCGGGTGCGCGCCAATGGGCCACCTACTACGGCGGTATGCAGGATGATAATTGCCAGGGGATCGCCATCGATAACATGGACCGGATCTACCTCGCCGGGTACACGCGGTCAACGAACGCGATCAGCACCGTCGGCGCTCACCAGGAGAGCTACGGCGGCGAGTACAATGATGCCATTCTGGTGCAGTTCGATGCGAACGGTGTGCGGCAATGGGGCACCTACTGCGGTGGGCTGCTATCAGAGCGCGGCTATATCGCTGCAGTGGACGGCAACAACAACGTGTACCTCTCGGGCTACACGGATTCAGAGAACGGCATAAGCACAGCAGGATCCTATCAGGAGATCTTCGGAGACGGACAAAGCGATGGCTTCCTGGTGAAGTTCAACAGCACAGGCGCGCGCCAATGGGGCACCTATTACGGTGGGCCCGGCATTGAATATGGCCTGGGTGCGGCCGTCGATGCGAACGGCGCCGCCTACCTCGTGGGCGATTGCGCATCCTTGGGCATGAGCACACCCGGAAGCCATCAGCCCACATTCGGTGGGGGGAGCAATGATGCCTACATCGTCCGCTTCGAAGGCTGTAGTGCCGCGCCAGAACAGCCTGCTGCCATCACGGGCATGCTCGCGGTCTGCCCAGGTTCAAGCACTACGTACACGGTCGCTGCCGCCTCTGATGCGACTTCCTATGCATGGGTGCTGCCGCCCGGTTGGTCAGGCACATCCGCCACCGATTCCATCACCGTCACGGCCGGTGATGCCGGTGGTACGCTCTCCGTTTCGGCCCTCAACGGTTGCGGTGCATCCACCCCGCAGACGCTGGCTGTTACCACGCTGCCATTGCCGGTTGTGGTCTATACCGAAACCCAGAACCTCCTCTGTCCAACCTATCCGGCCATCACGCTCACACCCGGCTCGCCTGCCGGTGGGGTCTATAGTGGCCCCGGTGTCACTGGCAATACGTTCACGCCGTCCGTGGCGCTAATCGGCATCAACGACATCGTCTATGCGTTCACAGATGCCAACGGCTGCAGCGCTTCCGACACCGCGCAGATCGTCGTCGATGTCTGTGCCGCTGTGGCCGACGCTGCGGCAACCGCACCGGGCATCTCCGTTTTCCCCAACCCCACCGCCGGCCTCCTCACCATCACCGCAGGACACAACCGTGTTCTCGGTGTTCGCATCATCGATCCCAGCGGCAAGGTGGTCTTTGAACAACGCCCAGCGCATGGCAGCAGCCCCATCGAGATCGACGTGAGTTCGAACGCTCCGGGTATCTACATGCTTCAGGTCACCACGCCGGGAGCGGTATTCACGCACCAGATCAGCATTTTGTAATGCGATGCAATAAAGGTGCACCTTCGTTGGTACAACCAAACCCCACCCACCCCATGAACGCTTATTGCAATACCGTTGGCCTCGCCGCCCTCACACTACTCGTCGCCTGTGGCGCACCTGCCGACCACGACGACGCCACCATGGCCGACCACAAAGCCATGATGGTGGCCGACAGCGCCGCCAATGCACAGGTGAAATCCCAAGAAGAGACCGTCCGCATCCTCTACGACATGTTCAATACGGGCAAGCTCGATGGCGTCGAGAACTACGTCGCGGAGAACTTCGTGGACCACCAGATGGATCCCTCCATCACCACCACGGGGATCCAGGGCCTTAGGGACCTCGTGGCGCTCTACCACACGGGTATGCCCGACATGAACCAGGAAATGCTGAGCATCAGCACCACCGGCGACCGCACCTATGTGCATCTGCGTATGAAGGGTACCAATACAGGACCCTGGGGTGCCATGCCCGCCACCGGCAAGGCCATGGACGTGATGGGCGCGGATGTAGTGCGCTTCGAGAACGGCAAAGCCGTGGAGCATTGGGGCTACATGGAGGAGATGAAGATGATGACGCAGCTCGGCCTGATGCCCGCACCGGGCGAAGCACCGGCGAAGAAGTAGATCCATAACGACAACATTCCATACGCGAACGGCGGGGTGCATCCCCGCCGTTCGCAATTGGAGCCGCGCGGGTTCCTTAGAGCAGGCGCACCAGACCGTACACCAACGCCGCGACAAGCAGCAGCGCCACGCCAAGGATGACGTAGGCACCCTTGGTCATGTTGGCGATGAAGCCCTTGATCTCCTTCCGATCATTCACGTTCGGGAACGGGGTGTTGGGCACGGGCAGGCCGAGGAAAGCGCAGAGCGGCCCCCAGCCTTGGTCCGCAGTAAAGATCAACAGCTGGTGGGCGGGGATCGCCGCCTTCACTTCGGCAATGTGGTCCTCGTAGCGCTTCACGGCAGTGGCCTTGCTGTGCATGCTGCCTTGGTGCATGCGATCCCAGATAAGCTTGTTGCACATGTTGCGGAACTTCCGCATGAAGGGGATCACCGCTGCAAGCACCTGGAACTGCCAGAGCGTCTTGGTGAA
>JBKJPT010000174.1:0-7074 GCA_046595075.1 Flavobacteriales bacterium | reverse complement strand
GTGCTCGAAGCGAAGTTGGGCCTACGCATGGAAGCGCGCTTCGGCAAGCAGTACTACACCAGCCAATTGAAGCCCGAGCACAAAGCGGAGATCGAAGCGTTGGAGAACGCCCCCACTTTCTTCGACCTGATCAACGACTGGCTGGGGCGTATGCCCTTCTTCGATACGCGGTACTGGCCTGCGGGCGATACGCCGTTCTGGGATCAGCTCAAGGCCATCTATTCCGGATCGCTGGTGAAGGGCGAAGAAGGGAACCTCGCTCTGTGGTCCACGCTCTTCGAAACCGGTGAAGGGCGCCGCCTCTCCCCTGCTGCTGCGCGTAGTGCTGTCTTCATCATGCTCTACCGCGACGAGCCGATCTTCCACATGCCCTACCGCTTGCTGGAGCGCTTGCTCGACATTGACGAAGCCTTGGCCACTTGGCGCTACCGGCACATGAGCATGGTACACCGCACCATTGGACTGCGTGTGGGCACCGGTGGCAGCACAGGTAAGCAATACCTCATGGGTGCGCTTAGCAGTCACCACATCTACCAGGAACTCGCCGACCTCAGCAGTTTTCTCTTCGAGCGGCGCAAGATCCCAGCGTTGCCCGTGAGCGTGAAGCAGGCACTGGGTTTCAGCAGGTAGAACGTAGAAGCGGCCCCCGAAGGAGCCGCTTCCCTGTTATGCAGTTGATCGTTAGTCCTTCACGAAGCGCACCGTGTAAGTGCTCTCAACGTCGCTGATGCGAACGAAGTAGAGTCCCTGGGGGATCGCGCCTACATCCAGGGTCAGGATCCCGGTTCTGGCAGTTAGGTTCGGCACTTGTACAAGGGCGCCAGTAATGTCCAGCACCTCCACCCGGGCGTTACCCTTGGTGCCTGGGGGAATGCGCACATTAAGCTGATCCGTCGCCGGAACCGGCCATGGCTTCAGGTCGGCAGTGCCAAGTTCCTCGTCGATGCCGGTGAACATGGCATCGCATACTGAACCGCGCCACACCTGCCCACGGATCTCGCCATTAGGGAAGGCTGTCGTATGCACGTTCAAGTACACGCTATCGTTGCGGAACTGAATGGAATTGGCCAGTGTAAAGGGCATCGCATCGGTGCTCTTCCAATAGGTGAACACGCCGCCATTGGCGAGCAAGCTGCCCATGGGGAAGATCACACCACCGTTCTCGCCGGCCACGGCGTTGTGGAAATGCACGTCCTGCACCATGGCAGCGGTGATGGTGAACATGATGTGCGCGTTGCTCTGATCACGATCGATCGAGACTATGCCCGAGCCGGTGGCGGTACTATTCACCATGGGCACCTGCTGTGCGCCGCTTGGAGCGATCGTGTAGCCTTCGCGCATGTAACGGTACACCTGCCCGCGCACTTCGCCGTTCGGGTTGGCGGCGGTGTGTATGTTGAGGTAGAGGTTTCCTTCGAGCATCTCAACCAAGTTGTCCGCCAGATCACTGCCCGTGACCCAACCTTGGATCCTATTGCCCATGATGTTGCCGGCGATGTCGATCACCACACCACCCGCAACGCCCACAGCGCCCATGTGCAAGTGTGCTGCGGTCATGGGGCCGCTCAGGCCGGTGGCCACCACATCGTACCACAGCGAATCGAGATCGGCCGTAGCCACGAGGCTCGCAACTGCGCGCGCGTTGGTGGTCACACCTGGAACTTGCTGCGCCCCTGTGGCGTTGGCATCGAAGGGAACGCCGTTCACCTTCAGCACCTGACCACGGATCTCGCCATTGGGATTAGCGGCCGTGTGCACGTTGAGGTAGATGTTGCCAGCAAGCAGATCAGCGAGGAAGGGTGTGGGGTCCAAACTGCCGCTGAGCACATTGCCGTTAAGAAAGGTGCCGAGATCCTGCACCACGCCGCCAGCCGTGCCGGGTGCACCGCTGTGAAAGTGGATGGCGGTGATGGCCCCGCTCAGGCCAGTGAACACGACGTTGAACTTGAGCGTGGTGCGGTGGTGCGCGAGCGAAAAGGCACCCAGACCATATGCGTTGGTGGTGACCATGGGCACCTGCTGCATGCCGTTGAGGTCAGCGACATAGGCATAGTCCGTTTCGGGAAGGATCTGTCCACGTATCTCCCCATTGGGGTTGTTCACAGTGTGGATGTTCAGATACAATTCCCCACGCACGTGCATGGCGATGATCGTAGGGGTGATCGCCGCTCCGGTGATGGTGGTCATCAGATGATCGCCCTGCACAAAAGGCATCAGGTCAATGAGAACCGGGCCGCTGATGCCCGCCACGCCGCTGTGGATGTGGATGCCGGTGAGCGCGGAAGACAATCCCGTCCAGCCCACGTTGACACAAAGCGTGTCGCGCGTGGCGTTGAGGGTGAGGCTGCCCAGGCCTAATGCGTTGCTGCTGTTAACGGGCACTTGTTGTTCCCCGTTGATCTTCGCACTGAAGAGCAGGTTCGCACGAAGGTGGGCCGCCGAAGCGGTGAAGGCCGAAAGACCCAAGGCCAGTCCGGTGATCAAGGTGTAGCGTAGTTTCATGGTCGTTGAAGGTTGATGATCTCTGAAGTTCACCCACCTACGATCAACATGCCGCGATCGGATCAGTCACCGTTCATCCGCTCATGCGGAGGTCGTTGGTACCGATAGCCTATGCGACCGCCCGCACTTTGGATAATGAAAGGAAAGTGCTCCAAGGGCTGATCGCATCACACGTGCTCGTCCCCGTAGATCGAACAGAAGTGCATTGGCCTATGTTCGTAGATCAAGACCCCACCCATGCGTTCACCCATCCTCCTCCCTTGCGCGCTGCTGATCCTCTGCGCTCCCGCATGCAATGTGGCCAAGGTGCTTGACCGCAAGAACACCGCCGCTTATGAGAAGCATGCACTGGTGCCCCATTCCTTCACGGATGCCTCAGGGGTTCACTATGTGTGGGCGAACCGGTCAACGCCAAGACCCAAGCTCTTGCTTGTGCATGGCATCACCAGCAGCAACGCCATGTGGGCGGGAAACCTCGGTACGCTCACCCAGCACTTCGACCTGATCGTGCCCGACCTCATCGGGCATGGCCGTAGCACCAACCAATGGAGCGGCAGCAGTGTGGACGCGCAAGTAGCACACTTGGCTTTGATCCTCGACAGTCTGCGTGTGAAGGAGCCAATTTGCGTGGTGGGCAACTCATACGGCGGAGCGATCGCGGCGAACTTCGCGGAGCAGTACCCCGAACGTGTGAAAGCTTTGGTGATCTACGACGGACCCGCGAGCGATTACACCAGCGCCATGGCCGATAGCGTCGCACGATCCGTGGGAGCACGTGACATCACCGCACTCTTCACCCCCCAGAACCCCGACGAACAGTACCGCTTGCTTTCGCTGGCCCTGTATGAACCACCGCATGTACCGCGCTTCGCGCTGAAGCAGATGTACAAAAGGCAAGTCGCGCAGCGGGCGGATCACCTCGCCTTGTTGCAGGACCTGTTGAAGCGTGAGGACCTTTACGCGCGCAAGCAATACCAATGGGCCATGCCCACCTATGTCATCTGGGGCGAAGGAGACCGCTTGATCCCACCGGCCACCGGGCGCGGTATTGCAGCGAGGAACGAACTACCGCTTGATCGGTTGATCATGATCCCGAAGGCCGGACATGTGGCGAACATAGAGCAACGCGAGGTCTTCGAAGGACATCTGCTGCGCTTGCTCAAGGATGTTCCCTGCGTGGATGCTGTGCGGGTGCGCGAAGGCATGTGCACACGGGAGTACATGCCCTTGTGCGGCTGTGATGGCCGCACCTATTCCAACCTATGCGAAGCGGTGCGCGCGGGTGTGCAGATCAGTGCACGTGGCGCTTGCAAGTGAATATTCACTCCTTGGAGATACTGGGCGTGCGATCGGCATCGCAATCCACTACGTGCAGCACGTATGGGCCTGGAGCCAGTTCGCCGAAGTCCGATAACGGTAATATGGGCGGGTTGCTTCATTGTGCTGAATGGGTCCAGCCACCCCGGCGATCGTGGCTTCGCAGCACGAGCGCTGAGTAGCTTATCGCTGTGGACCGATGGGCGGTTATTTACCCTTGGCCCGCATTGCTCCTTGCCCATTGGGAAGGTTCAGCGCTTCTTGGCCCTGGCATACGGCTCCATGTGTCCCACCTGCAAAGGCATACCGTGGGCTGCCCTGCGCCAGATCGTGTTGCGGCCGTCCACAACGAAGACATGTTCCTGCCAGGTGAGTTCGTACACGAACTCACCATCGGCGAGCCGTGTGCACGCACCGAACTCGATGGGCTCCGCGTGATCATTGAACCAGACAAGACAGCCTGCTGCATCAACGTAGTAGGTGTTATCGTCCCCGACAAGCTTCACCACGTACTGAAAGGAACGATCGATCGTGAAGGGGTCTTCAATAACACCGCGTGTGAGGCGATCCCCTTCATCCCAACCTTGCTCGATCGCTGCAAGTCTTGCATGCCGCGGTGGATGTCTGCGGGTGCCGTGTACATCGCCCGCTACTTCCATGGCGGCCAGTGCTTGATCCAGCGGAACACCCATGCGTTGCAGAATGAAACCGGAATAATGATCGCAAGCGAGCTCATCACCAGGGTGCATCGCATCTGGATCCAAGGTGTGACCCAACAGATGGTGTGCGATCTCGTGCGCCAGTACGCTCACTGCTGCCCAGCTCGTGTGCGCCGAGTCGAGTATGCTGTTAATGAAGTCGACGTTGTAGGCGATCACCCGTTCGCGCCCCTTGATGTAAGCCGCCGCCGTGCGCACCTGCTGATCCTCGCGCACCGTGAAGTTGGGTAGCAGGCCGCTCTGTCGCACGATCCGGTAGACGGCCTCTTTGGCAGCGGCCTCGTTCATGCGAGGCGGTTGTGCCGAAGCGATGAACGCACCACAGAACCAGAGCGCAGAAAGGAGGACGCGGTGCTTCATGATCGCGGACATTACCGTGGACACATCGGTCACGGCCGCCAAGCTACCCATGCGATCCCGCTATGTTTGCATTGTATCAACACACCGTATGCGCAACACCATCGGATCATTCCTGCTGGCGAACATCGCCCTGTTAACAGCCACTGCGGCGAACGCGCAATGCTGCGATCACCACCTGGTGATGCATGATACCTACGGCGACGGCTGGAACGGCGGCAGTTTGGCGGTGCGGATCAACGGCACGGTCATAGGCACATACTCAGCAGCGGGTATCGGCAGCAATGTGCTCTTCACGGTGTGCAACGGTGATGCGATCCAGTTGGAATACACCGCCGGAAATTGGGAAGAAGAGAACTCGTACCAGGTCTTCGGCCCATTCGGCGCGGTGGTTTTTGCCGATGGCCCCACGCCCGGTACCGGGATCGTTTACACGGGCACAGGTGCATGTGATGTGGAGCCCGATCCCGGCACAGTGCCGTGTACCGCCTTTCCTATCGACACGGCGAACTGCGTGATAGTTGACAACACGGCCGTTCTGGGCACCGGCGCAAACCCCGGTTGTGCCAACTATGTGGGCGGCGATCTGTGGTACGTGATGCCGGTGCCACCATCGGGTAACCTCAGTGTGAGCACCCACGGCACCGGCGGTTTGAACGACACCGGTGTAGCGCTTTGGACGAGCACCGATTGTCTGAACCTCACGTTGCGCGCCTGCGACGATGATGGCGGTGAAGGGTACTTCTCCATCGCTTTGGTATATGAAATACCGGCTGACCAGTTCTTGTACATACAAGTGTTCGGCTACGGCGGCGGCGCAGGCGCTTTCGAACTCTGTGTGGAAGACCTCGGCACCGTGACCTTGGAAAGCTCCGAGCTACCCATCGTGCTGATCAACACCTTGGGGAACACGATCCCGTACGATGGCAAAGTGCCAGCGCTGATGGAGATCAAGTACAATGGCCCCGCCGCGCTCACTTATGTCACCGATTCCAGCAATGTGTACAATGGACACATCGGCATCGGGATCCGCGGGGCCACCTCGGCCGGATATCCGCAGACACCTTATGCCGTGGAAACGCGCGATAGCCTGGGCGCGAACAATGATGTGCCTCTGTTGGGCATGCCCGAAGAGAACGACTGGGTGCTGCTCTCAAACACCAACGATCGGTCGCTAGTACGCAATGAGCTGGCCTTCCACCTCGCACGCAGCATGGGCCAGTACGCGCCGCGCACACACCTGTGCGAAGTGCTTTTGGACAGCGTGTACCGCGGCATCTATGTCTTCGCCGAAAAGATCAAGCGGGACAGTGGGCGCGTGCACATTGCCAAGCTCACCACCATTGAGAACACAGGCGATGACCTCACTGGTGGCTATATTCTCCAACAGAACCTGTGGAGCCCGAGCAACAGCTTCCAATCGAACTACTCCCCCATCGATCACCCCGGCTTCGACGTGCACTTCATGTACGAGTACCCCGACCCCGACAGTATCACCGTACAACAGAAGATCTATATCGCCGCATACGTTGACAGTCTTGAGACAGCGCTCTACTCAACGGACTTCGCCGATCCGTTCACGGGTTACCGCAACTACCTCGATGTGCCTTCGTTCATCAACTACTTTCTCGTGAACGAAGTGGCGCGCAACGCCGATGGCTTCAAGAAGAGCGTCTTCTACCACAAGGACAAGTACAGCAACGGCGGCAAGCTGAAAGCGGGCCCCGTGTGGGATTTTGATTGGGCATGGAAGAACATCTGGGGGTGCGGGACAAGCAACCAGATCGATGGCAGCGGCTGGACGCACCACGTGAACGACTGCAACACCGACAACTACTCCACTGGATGGTATATCCGCATGTTGCAGGACAGCGCGTTCGCTAACGAGTTGCGTTGCACGTACGAGACCTATCGCGCCACCGTGCTCAGCGAAGCGAGCATCACCAACTACATCGACAGCATCGGCCTGCGCGTCCAATACGCACAAGCACGCCATTTTCAGAAATGGCCGACATTGGGTGTGAGCGGTCCTGCGCCCGAAGTGCTCGCCTGTGCCACCACCTACACCGCCGAACTCGATACGTTGAAGAACTGGATCAACACGCGGCTCGCGTGGCTCGACGTTAACATGCCCGGTACGTGCACCACCACATCGGTGGAAGCGGTTGCCGAGCCGCAC
>JBKJPT010000091.1:0-4393 GCA_046595075.1 Flavobacteriales bacterium | reverse complement strand
ATCGGTTGGTAAGGAATGCGGTTGTTGGTTCTTCGTTGTTGGATGTTGGTCCTGAGCACTTGGGAAGCCGATCAACCACCAACCAACAACCATCAACCAAGCCCGCGTTCACCTTCACCCCGCGCGGCAAAGTGCAGGCGAAGGGTAAAGGGGAGATGGAGATGTTCTTCGTGCAATGCGCCTGACCGGATTCCTTGAGAACAGGTGGAAATACCGGTTCTTGGATCACGGGAATATCCCACATTGCGCATGATCCATGAAGAAGGTAGCCCTTCTCCTGCTCGTGGCGTTCGTTCGCCCAGCGTTCGCTTCTGCTTCGCAGGACACGTTGGTGATCACGGACGAGGCGCTCCGTAACGAGCGGGCCTTCGTCCCCAGCATCGTGATCTCCGTTCCGGGGATCGACCTGATCGCAACGGGTCATCCGCACTGCCTTCGCGCAGATGATCCCGCGTTCGCCGCGCGTGAGCTCGATGAGCGCATCTGGCACCCGTTGGACAGCTTCGACCTAGCGGGTACAGCCGTCGGCCAGGTGTATTGGGTCCGATTCCACCTGCTTGTGGATCCGAAGCTCGCCCACGTTCCGATCGATCTCGGCATATTCACCCAAGGCGCCAGGGACGTGTTCGTCAACGGCGAATTGGTGGAGCGATCCGGGACAATTCCCGCCTACGGCACCGGGGAAGGATCCCAGGCCGCCCCTTTCGTTCCCCGTCGGCAGGTGCGCCTGCGGTTCGCGGGGGATGGCGCCTTCGAAACCATCGCCATACGCTGCGATTACACCCCCGTGTTCCTGGGCAACGCTGAAACAGCGAACACGTTGGAGTTCACCCTGCACCTCCCGGAGATCACGGGGACCATCGAACGCATGGAGGACAGCACTCTGCTCCAATACGGGCTCTTCGTCGGCATCAACCTCATCATCATGCTGCTGGCCGGCGGCGTCATGTCGCGGTCCAAACGGGACCGGAGCTGGTTGATGCTGGCCCTCTTCTCCCTGTTCATGGCACTGGTCGGTATTACCAACATTCCGCCCAAAGGTGACTTCGGTCTCCCGCTCCAAGCGGTAAGTGGCATCAGCTTGCTGAACCCGTTGGTCTATCCGCTTCAGCTGTTCTTCCTGGTGGGTGTGATGCGCGCGCTCTTCGCCACGGTGGACCGGCACAGTACGCTGCTCTTCGGTGCGCTCACGCTGCTGATGATCGCCGCGAGCTACGAGGCGTATTTCTGCCCCGCCACAAGCGGCGGCTATGATAGTTGGCTCACCATCTTCTACTTTTTCGAGGTAGCGCGCCAGGCGGTGCGTGCGGTGCGCAACCGCGTGCATGGTAGTTGGATCATCGGTATCGGCGCGGTACTCTTCATCATCAACGGGGTTTTCTTGGAGCAGTACTACCAATATACCGGACAGGAAATGGCGCGTTGGCTGCGCACCTTCCTACGGTTCTCCTACTACCTCACCATGCCGGTCACCATCGCCATCTTCCTCGCAATGCGGTCCGCCCACCAGAACCGGCTGCTCGCAAGGCAGCGCGATGAACTGGACCAGGAGGTACACAACCGCACGGCCGAACTACGGCACGAGAAGGAACGCTCGGACGAGCTCCTGCTCAACATCCTGCCGCATGAGGTAGCCGAGGAACTCAAGGACACCGGTGCAGCCGCAGCAAAACACTTCGCCCAGGCCACCATCCTCTTCACCGATTTCAAGGGCTTTACCGAAGCAAGCGAGAAGCTGTCGCCACAGGAACTGGTGGAGGAACTCAATACCTGCTTCAAAGCCTTCGACAACATCATCACCGCGCGCGGCATCGAGAAGATCAAGACCATCGGCGATGCGTACATGTGCGCGGGAGGCTTGCCGGATCCGAAGACCTCCTCCCCTGCTGATGTGGTGCATGCCGCGCTGGAGATGCAAGCGTTCATGACCGCACGTAAGGCGGAACGCGATGCGCAAGGCTTACCTGCCTTCGAGATGCGTTTGGGCATCCATACCGGCCCCGTGGTCGCTGGCATCGTTGGCGTGAAGAAGTTCCAGTACGACATCTGGGGCGATACGGTGAACACGGCAAGCCGGATGGAGAGCAGCGGCGAAGTGGGGCAGGTGAACATCAGTGAGAGCACCTATCGGATGGTTGTCGGTGATCGGTTGTCGGTTGTCGAGCTGGGCGACGGCAGCAGGACCATCGACAAATCGGGACGCAACGCAACCGACGATCAAAAGCCGACAACGGCATCGGCCTTCCACTTTACGCCGCGAGGCAAAGTGCAGGCGAAGGGCAAGGGGGAGATGGAGATGTACTTCGTTCGCCGAAGCTCCGAAGGAGCCCAGGACAACTTCGTTCATCAAACACCGGGGGCATGAACATTCCCTTCAGTGCCAAGCTGCTCCTTGCTGTGATCCCGTTGCTCGGTGTTGCCGCACAGGCCCAGCTCCCACCGGACCGCCAGCACCGGATCGACTCGCTCCGTCAACTGTTGCCAGGGATGAAGCCGGGAACGGAACTGGCGATGACCCATTACCTCATCGCGGACAACTTCGGATCCTTCCGCATCGATAGCAACATCGTACACGGTGAGCAAGCGCTCGCCTTGGCCGAACAATACGGCACCGATTCATTTCAAGTGTGGATAGGAAGTCGTTTGGTGGAAGTGCTCTACACCAAGGGAGAGCTCTGGCGGTCCATGCAGCTCGCGTACAAGGCGGAGAAGTACTATCTATCCCAGGGCGACTCGGTCGCGTTGATCGACATGCATAACGCGATGGGCAACAACCTGAAGCGGCAGGGGGCCTGGGAGCAGGCCATCGCGTACTACCGGCCCAACGTGAGCGCAGCCGCCCGCCACGGCAAGCTCGATATGCAGGCCTACGCATACATGAACCTGGGTGAGTGCTACCTAGTGCTCAACAAGCTGGATTCCGCACTGCGTAACGAGGAGCTCGCGGAAGCGCTGATGGCCCGTATCGGCTTGGACTACCAAGGAACCCCGTTCACCCTCTTGGGCCGCATCCACGCGCGCCTGGGTCACCGGGAAACGGCACTGGCGTATTTCCGGAAAGGGGTCGCCACCACCTTCGCGCAACGCGGCGAAGCCAGGGAACTGCCTCAAGCGTATATCGGTCTGGCGAATGAACTGAAGACACAGAGGCAATTGGACTCTGCCATCTTCTATGCGAAGAAGGGCTACCGGTTGGCCGCGCGGATACCGGTGATCCTGGAAGAGGAACGCGGGGCTGCCCTGCTCGCGGACTGCTACGCGCAACAAGGGCGGTTGGACAGCGCCTTCCGCTACCAGAAGCTGCTGAGCGATGTGAAGGACAGCATCAAAGTACATGCGCGCCTGATCGATGCCCGCACGTTGAGCGCGCAGGTGGAGGCCGCGTCGGACAGCTTGGTGAACGTGCAACATCGGGCAGCTGCGGCCACCGCATTGCAGAAGGAACGTTCACGGCGGAACATCCTGCTTGGCGCCGGGCTGGTCGCGGTGGTGTTCGGTTTCATCAGCTACCGCCAGCGCCGTAGAACGCAAAAGGCATTGGAGCGCAGCGATGAACTGCTCCTGAACATCCTGCCGGAAGAAGTCGCCGAAGAACTGAAGGCCAAAGGCCACGCGGACGCCAAGCACTTCGACAGCGCTACGATCCTCTTCAGCGATTTCAAAGGCTTTACCGAAGCTAGCGAACGCATGACGCCACAAGAGCTCGTAGAAGAGTTGAACACCTGCTTCAAGGCCTTCGACCACATAATCACCGCACGCGGCATAGAGAAGATCAAGACCATCGGCGATGCCTACATGTGCGTGGGTGGCTTACCGGACCCGAAGACCTCTTCCCCTGCTGATGTCGTGCATGCTGCGCTGGAAATGCAGGCCTTCATGACAAGTCGCAAGGCGGAACGCGATGCACAAGGCTTGCCTGCGTTCGAAATGCGCGTTGGCATCCACACCGGCCCTGTGGTCGCAGGCATCGTGGGCGTGAAGAAATTCCAGTACGACATCTGGGGCGATACGGTGAACACGGCGAGCCGTATGGAATCTTCGGGTGAAGTGGGCCAGGTGAACATCAGCGAGGCCACGTACGCGTTGGTGAAGGATGTGGTTGTCAGTTCTCAGTTGTCCGTTGTCGGTGCGGGCGACGGCAGCCTATCAACTGACAACCAACAACTGACAACTGCTCTAGCATTCACCTTCACCCCGCGTGGAAAGGTGCAGGCGAAGGGGAAGGGGGAAATGGAGATGTACTTCGTGGCGCCAACGTGAAGCGTACTTTGGAACGTTCCTCGCCACCTCTGCCGTGACGTTCCACCACATCATCCTGCCCGGTTGCATAGTGCTGGCCATGCTCAGCGGTTGCGCGCCATCCGATGGACCGGCCGCTTCTACGCCCGATCGT
>JBKJPT010000282.1:0-14332 GCA_046595075.1 Flavobacteriales bacterium | reverse complement strand
CAAGGTGTACTCATAGAGCAAGGGACTGTCGGTCTTCAAGTGGATGAAGCCGCCCGGCTTGAGGATCTCCTTGTAACGCGCAAGGAAGAGCGGGCTCGTGAGCCGTTTGCGCGCCTTCCCGATCTGCGGATCACTGAAGGTGAGCCAGATCTCATCCACTTCGTGCTGGCCGAAGCAGCGCAGCAGGTGATCCACATGCGTACGCAGAAAACCGACGTTGGAAAGACCTTGCTCCTTCGCCGTGCGCGCGCCACGCCAGATGCGCGCACCCTTGATATCGACCCCGAGGTAATTCCGCTGCGGGTTCAAACGCGCTAGGCCGACCGTGTACTCGCCACCACCGCAGCCGAGTTCCAGCACCAAGGGCGCTTCGCGCTTGAAGAGGTCCGCGTTCCACTTTCCCTTCAGCGGGAAAGCGCCTTGCGTGAGTTCCGTGAAGGTCGGCTGCACAACATGAGCGAACGTGAGGTTCTCGGCGAACCGGGAGAGCTTGTTCTTACCCATGGATCAGTAGGCGGTTGGTAGCGGCAGTCGGCACGTGACCATTGGCCAGCGGATCAAAGGGCGGCGAAAGTAGCGGCTTAACGCGTGCGTTACTTCCGCATGACCACCTTCGCGGCGATGTTCAATGGTGCGCGCATCTTGGTGGCCCCGCTCGATTGGGGTTTGGGGCATTCCGCGCGCTGTGTGCCCATCATTCAGCGGTTGATCGACCGTGGTGCGGTGCCCATCGTCGGTGGTGATGGCGGACCACTGGCGTTGCTTCGGAAAGAGTTCCCGCAATTGGAGCATGTGCGCGTACCCGGCATGGATGTGCGATACTCAAAGAGCAATAACCAGCTGTGGAGCATGGCGCGGCAATTCCCCGCGATGGTGCGTACCGTTCGGGCGGAACGGGCACAGTTCGATCGGCTTCTACAGCAGCTTCGACTTGATGCGGTGATCAGCGACCAACGCTTCGGCATCCGAAATCCTGAGCTGCCGAGCATCATCATTACGCATCAGGTATTCCCGTTCACTCCCATTGCGCAGGCTGCTTTGCGGAAGCTGAACCTGTACCACCTCGCGCGCTTCGATCGCTGCTGGATCATGGACGAGAGCGCAGCGCCCGGCTTGGCCGGTGAACTCTCGCATGGGCCGTCGGTTCCGTCCAACGCACGATACATCGGCACGGTGAGCCGCATGGCCCGATCCACTTCGCGTATACCAGAGCGCTACGGCGTTACGGCCGTGATCAGCGGACCCGAGCCCCAACGCACCCTTCTCGAACACCGCTTGATCGAAGAGTTGCGTGGTCTTCCCGGCGAGCACCTGCTCGTGCTGGGCCAACCGAACAGCGATCGCAATGAGCGGATCGGCAACCTCGTTGTCCTGGCCCATCTAACTGGACGGGAACTCGCGGAGGCGATGCTCAGTTCGAGGCTGATCGTTTCGCGAAGCGGGTACACTACGTTGATGGACCTGGCAGCGCTCGGCCGTTCGGCGCTCATCATTCCCACGCCGGGGCAGGCGGAACAGGAATACCTCGGCGAACTTCACGCGCGCACGGGTCGATTCCTAGTGCAGCGCCAAGATCGGTTGGACGTGAAGGCGGCATTGGCCCGCGCCCCAACCCTCCATGAGGTGTCCGCGCCAGCAGCTGCTCCGCCCTTGGAACAGGCTTTGGAAGACCTCGCCGCCTTGCTCCGCTGACCACACGTACTTTTCGCCTTCCATGAAGCTCCTCTCCCACGCCTTGATGCTCGCTGCGTCGCTTGCCGCCCTCTCCTCTGGCGCACAGTACGACTTGGACGAACAGCTTCGCCAAATAGCCGACCAGCACGCGAAACTTGAGGAGCAACAGAAGGCGATGATGGCGCGAATGGACAGCGCCAAGCTTGCGATCATCCGTCGTGACCTCTTGGCCAAGGGCCTGCCGAAACTCGAGGCGGGCGACGAAGTGATCACGCATCCCGGCCACGTGCTGGTGTATAGCGAGAAGCATGAAGTGCCCAAATGGACAGCGCATATCGCTACCCCCGATCTGATCACCGGTAACCTCGCCCGCATTGATTCATTCCTACCGGACCCGCAGGTGAAGACCGGCACTGCGGTTACCGTGGATTACTGGAACAGCGGCTACGATCGCGGCCACATGGTACCCAGCGCCGATATGCGTTGGAACATGGACGCGCTTAAGGGCACCTACCTCTACAGCAACGTTTCCCCGCAGGTGCCGGAGCTCAACAGAGGAGCTTGGGCCGAATTGGAGGACTGGGGCAGACGCTATGTCAACTTCAGCAAGCGCCGCTTGTTCGTTGTTACAGGTCCGGTGCTGCGTGATGGGTTGCCGAAGATGCAGAACCCCGGCCACCAGAACGAGGTGAGCATACCGGAGCTCTTCTGGAAGGTGATCGCGGACCTTGATGCAGCCGATCCCCAAGCGATCGCCTTCGTCATGCGCAACGCCGTGCAGGAATATCCGCCCATCAGCTATGCGGTCCCTGTGGACAGTGTTGAAGCCCTCACCGGTCTAGACTTCTTCCCCACGCTCGACGATGCCACCGAAGCGCGGATAGAAGCCATGCGCGAACCGAAGGACTGGTACGCGCAAGGGGATCCGTTCTTCGGCGAAGTGGAACCGCTGAAGGCACCGCTTCCGAAGGGCATGTTCAACACCGTACAGGCGAAGTACCACATCGGGCAAACGGCCACGATCTGCGGCACCGTGGTGGGCACACGCAAGACGGCGAAAGCGAAAGCCATCTACCTCAACTTCGATCGGATGCACCCGCACCAGGATTTCTATGCCACCATTTGGGAGTACAACGGGCCCAACTTCAGCTACGATCCCGAAGCCTACTTCATCAACAAGCGCATCTGCGTTACGGGCAAGGTCACGATCTATGACGACATCCCGCGGATCAGCATCAACAACGAGAGCGAGGTGCGCACCTACGAAGAGGCCATCGCAGGGCCCTGATCACTTTGCTTCCTCCAGCGTGAAGGTGAAGGTGGTGCCCTTACCCTCTTCGCTCTTCACGATGATCGTTTGCCCGTGCGCATCGATGATATGCTTCACGATCGCTAGGCCAAGACCGGATCCGCCCTCGTTGCGCGCACGGCTCTTGCCCACGCGGTAGAACCGCTCGAAGAGGCGCGGCAGGTGCTCGGCACTGATCCCGATGCCATCGTCGGTGACCTCCACTACGCGTTGCTCACCCAGCGAGTAGCTGGTAACGGTGCAGGTACCACCCGCCTGCCCGTAATTAATGGCGTTGCTGAACAGGTTCGTGAACAGCTGCCCGATCCGGTTGCGATCGGCCGAGATGAGGGTGTCTACTGGTACGTCGTTGCGCAAGGCCACACCTTTGTCCTTCGCGCGCATTTCCAACGCCTCAATGGCCCCCTTCACCACATCGTGCAGATCGGTGGGTGCAAGGCGCAGCTCCATGACACCGCTCTCCAATTTGGTGATCATGTCCAGGTCCTCCACGATCTTCATCAAGCGGTCCACGCCGTTGCTCGCACGCTGCAGGAAATCACGGTTCACCTTGCCGTCCTCCAAGCCGCCTTCGAGCAAGGTGAGCACGTATCCCTGGATGTTGAAGATCGGCGTCTTCAGCTCGTGCGCCAAGTTGCCGATGAACTCACGCCGGAACTTCTCGCGCTCCTGCAGATCGCGGATCTCACTGCGTCGTTCGCTCGCCCACTCCATCACCTCGGCGTTCACGCGGCTCAGTTCATCACCGGTGGCCATGCTATCAGATCCGGGCTTCTGGTTGCGTTTGAGGTCGTGCACGGTGCGGTAGAGCGTCTTGATACGGTTGTGAACGAAGCGTTCGATACCGAACTGGAACGCGATGAAGGCCACCACGAACACCGCGATGGCACATGCGAAGGGCCACCACGGAGCGAATGACGAACCGACGATGTCCGGCGCCATACCGGCAAGCAGGCCACCGGTCACTGCGGTGATCAACGCCGCGAGCAGGGCTACCTGACGGGTGGTGAGCTGGCCCATTCTTTCGGCGCAAGTTAGCCGTGTGAAATCGGCGGAGATGGCGCGAGGCGATCCTTAACCTTGCCGCAACATCGGCCGGATAGCTTGCGCGCCGCCCGTTCCGGGATGTTCTGATGCGTTTTGGATCGATCGAACTATTGACCCTCGCCGGCTCGTTGGGGCTGATCATCCATGGCATGAAGGCCATGAGCGAAGGCCTACAAAAGGTCGCCGGCCACCGCATGCGCAAGGTGTTGGAGGTGATGACCGCCAACCGCTTCCTCGGCGTTTTCACCGGCTTCATCACTACGGTGCTCATCCAGCTCTCATCGGTAACCTCGGTGATGGTGGTGAGTTTCGTTAACGCCGGGCTGCTCTCGTTGCGCCAGTCGATCTGTGTGCTCATGGGCGCCAACATCGGCACCACGATGAAGGCCGTGCTATTCAGTTGGCTCGGCTTCGCGGCCATGGACATACACAAGTTCGCGCTGCCGGTGATAGGCCTCGCCTTCCCGCTGCTCTTCTTCAAGGGCCGCACATCCAAGGCGCTCGGCGAGCTGATGGTAGGTTTCGCGATCCTCTTCCTCGGTCTGGAGTTCCTGAAGGACATGATGCCTGCGCCGACGAACGAAAGCGTGGCACTGTTCCATGGATTGGGTGATCATGGTCTGGCCTCTGCGCTTCTGTTCACCTTCTTGGGTATGCTCTTCGCCATGGTGGTGCAGAGCAGCAGTGTGGCACTGGCGGCCACCATGGTACTGTGCCAACATGGTGTCATCGGTTTCGAAATGGCCGCGGCCACCGTGCTGGGCATGAACGTGGGTACGACCGCCACCGCCAACTTGGCGGCTCTGGTGGCCAATGTGTGGGCACGTCGCGCGGCACGCGCTCACTTCTTGATCAAGGTGATCGGTGTGGTTTGGGCCCTGTTGCTCTTCACCCCGTACCTGAACGCCATAGATGGTGTTGTTACGCGCTTCCACGGTGCATCGCCGTTCATTGATCCAAAGGCTTTGGTGTGGGCCCTCACGTGGTTCCATATTTCCTTTAACCTGCTCAACACCGTGTTGCTCATCGGCTTCGTACCGCAGATCGAAATGTTGGTTACGCGCCTGGTGAGCGCGCGCACTGGCGCCGACGAGGAATACCGACTGGAGTACATTGATGATCCGGTGATGGCCCTTTCGCCGGAGCTCTCCTTGATGGAAGCGCGCAAGGAGATCATCAAGTTCGGCAGGCTCACGGCCACCATGAGCGGAATGCTGAACCAACTATTGGTGAGCACCAACGAGAAGGAACGTGCAGAACTGCTGGCACGGATCGAACGCTACGAGGGGATCACGGACCGTATCGAAGTGGAGATCAGCAACTACCTCACGCGCACCGGGGCCGGCACCAAGGACGAGGTGCTCAGCGCACGGATCCGCGGTATGCTGGCGATCATCAGCGATCTGGAACGCGTGGGCGACATCTTCTACCAGATGTCGCGCCTGCTGGAACGCAAGCATGTGGCACGACTGTGGTTCACCCCGGAGCAACGCATCAACTTACAAGATCTGCTCGCGTTGGTGGACCACGCCTTTGTGGTGATGCAGCAGAACCTGGAGGCCGATGACGGTCATGTGGCGCTGGATCGTGCCGTGGAGGCCGAACAACGCATCAACCAGAAACGCGATCAACTGCGCCGTGCGCACCTCAGGAGCACCGAGGAAGGCGACTACAACGTGCGCAGTGGACTGGTGTACAACGATCTCTTCAGCAGTTGTGAGAAGGTGGGAGACCACCTGATCAACGTCAGCGAAGCGCTTGCCGGCGAGGTCTGATCACTGCACTACGATCTGCTCGCTCGTCACCGTGTTGCTCTGGTTGAGCGCACGATCGTACATGTACGCACGGATCCGCACAGTATCGCCTTCGTCGCTGTAATTAAATGGCTTGAGCGCCACGGCGATCTCCCCTTCCAGCGCCTTGTTCTGCCCGGTGGGTGTAATGCGTGGTATGCGGTAGTGCAATGGCAATGCGAAGTTTATCGTGGTCCAGGTGCCGTTCTGAAATTCGTCGTACTCGAGAAAGAGGTTGTGGTAGTATTGTGATGCGGTGTCGAAGGGTGGCGCCGCGTCGGTGATGTCCAGGCCCACATCGCCATCGCCATCGGTGAAGGTGATCGTGTACGATGCCGAGTCGACGAACTGGCCCAGCGATTTGAAAGCGATCACAGGTTCATCGGGGAACTTCTCCTCCTTGCGGCAACCGCCCACGAGGACGACCACCAGCACAAGACCCGCAGCTAGTTTTGTCCGATCGCTGTTCTGCAACATGGTCCCAAAAGTATGAAGGCCACACCGCCCTTGTCCGCCGTTCCTGAAATACTGGAACGGCCTTTCGCGGCGGACGGCCCCGAAGCCTTCAACGCGCTGGCGTTGGAACTATTTCACTTGCACGCTTCGCACAACCCCTTGTACCGAGAATTCCTTGCGGGCTTGCGGTTGGATCCCAGCAGGGTGACCGAAGCGGGCGCCATCCCCTTTCTACCCATAACCGTCTTCCGCAACCAAAAGGTCCTTCTGGAAGGACTGGAGCCGAAACTCACCTTCACGAGCAGCGGAACCACGGGCACAGATGCCAGCAGCCATCATGTTCCCTGGCCTAAGCTGTACGAGCGGTCGTTCATGTCTTCGTTCACATCGGCGTATGGGCCACCGGACGAATGGCGGATCCTCGCACTGCTCCCCTCCTACTTGGAGCGCACCGGTAGTTCGCTCGTGTACATGGCGGAGAAATTGATAGCTGCAAGCGGTGATCCGCTCAGCGGAACATACTTGTACAAATATGAAGAGCTCGCGGAGGTGCTGCGCCGTTCCGAAACTGAAGGCCGAAAGACCTTGTTGCTCGGTGTCCCCTTCGCGCTGCTCGATCTTGCCGAACAACATCCCATGCCGCTGAAACATACCACCATCATGGAGACCGGTGGCATGAAAGGTCGGCGTCCGGAACTGGTGCGAGATGAACTACACGGCATCCTGAAGAACGCATTTGGTGTTCCCAGCATCCACAGTGAGTACGGCATGACCGAACTGCTATCCCAAGCGTGGAGCAATGGAGGTGGCCTCTATCGCTGCCCACCGTGGATGCAGGTGCGCATCCACGATGTGAACGATCCCTTCGCACAAGTGCCCGATGGCCGCACCGGTGGGATCGACGTGATCGATCTGTGCAACATCGCCAGTTGTCCGTTCATCAGTACACAGGATCTTGGTAGGCAGAATGCCAATGATTCGTTCGAAGTCCTCGGGCGCTTCGACAACAGCGATGTAAGGGGATGCAACCTCCTCGTTGAGCCTTAGCCCACCACCTTCACCAAGAAATAATTCTTCTTGCCGCGCTGGAGCAGCATGAACTTCCCGTTCGCTGAGGGCGCGACCCATTGCTCATCGACCTTCTCCTTGTTCACGCTGATGCTTCCCTCCTTCAAAGCGCGTTTCGCTTCGCCCTTGCTGGGAAGGAAGCTCGTGCGATCGGTGAGCAGGTCGACGATAGAAGTGCCTTGCAATGATGCGCGTTCCACTTCCGCTTGCGGCACACCTTCGAAGACATCGAGCCATTGCTCCTCGCTCAACTCAGCGAGTGCGTCCGATGTGGCCTGGCCGAAGAGGATCTCGCTCGCCTTCAGGGCGGCATGAAGTTCCACCTCACCGTGCACACGAAGCGTGATCTCCGTAGCGAGCTCCTTCTGCAATGCGCGCGTGTGCGGCGCCTTCGCGTGATCGGCGATCATGGCCTCGGTACGCTCGCGATCCCACGTGGTGAAGATGCGGATGCACTTCGCGGCCTCTTCATCGCCGACGTTCAGCCAGAACTGGTAGAACTTGTAGGGTGATGTACGCTTCGCATCGAGCCAGATGTTCCCGCCCTCGCTCTTACCGAACTTGGTGCCATCGGCCTTGGTGAGCAACGGCGTGGTGATCGCGAAGGCAGGGTTGCTCACGGCTTCGTCCCCACCCATGCGACGGATCAGCTCCGTGCCCGTGGTGATGTTGCCCCACTGATCGCTGCCGCCCATCTGGAAATTGCAGCCCTTGTTCTTCCACAGCCAGTAGAAGTCGTAGCCCTGCACCAGCTGGTAGCTGAACTCCGTAAAGCTGAGGCCGGTCTCCAAGCGGTTCTTCACGCTGTCCTTCGCCATCATGTAGTTCACCGTGATGTGCTTGCCCACTTCACGAATGAACTTCAAGAAGCCCATGTCCTTGAACCAATCGTAGTTGTTCACGAGCTCGGCGGCGTTCACACCGCTGAAGTCGATGAAGCGCTCCAATTGCGCCTGCACGCATGCTTGGTTGTGGCGCAGCGCATCCTCGTCCAACAGATTGCGCTCGGCGCTCTTGCCGCTCGGGTCGCCCACCATGCCTGTGGCACCACCCACCAACGCGACGGGCATGTTGCCGCAGCGCTGGAAATGCACCAGCATCATGATCTGCACCATGTTGCCCACGTGGAGACTATCGGCCGTCGGGTCGAAGCCGATGTAGCCGCGCTGCGGGCCCTTTTTCAGTTGTTCCTCCGCACCCGGCATACTGTCGTGCAGCAGCCCGCGCCAACGCAATTCTTCGATGTAGTTCATCATCGCCTTTCACTAACGGCGGCGAAGGTAGCGGGAGGGCACAGTGGTGACGGGCCTACCTTGCGCACATGGACCTGATCACCGGCGGCACCGGCATTGTTGGCGTGCACGTGCTACTGGAACTCGCTGTTTCCGGAAAGCAAGTTCGTGCCCTGCATCGCAAAGCATCGGACCGGGATCTGGTGCGGCGCGTCTTCGAGCACTACGGATCCGGGAGCGCGATCAACCGGATCGAATGGGTGGAAGGAGATCTGTTGGACGTGACCGCGATGGCTGAGGCGATGATCGGTGTGGAGCATGTATACCATGCAGCAGCGATGGTCTCCTTCGATCCGCGACAGTCCACAACGCTATACCAAGTGAACGTGCAAGGCACTGCGAACGTGGTGAACTCGGCCCTTGCGGCTGGCGTGAAGCGCTTGTGCCACGTGAGTTCCACCGCCGCCATAGGTTGGGCGGCACCGGGTTTGGAGCGGGACGAGACACTTCCGTGGATCGATGACAAAGGCACGAGCGACTACGCCCGCAGCAAGTACCAAGCGGAGCTGGAAGTGCATCGTGGCATCGCCGAAGGGCTTGATGCGGTGATGGTGAACCCCTGTGTCATCATTGGTCCGGGCGCCGCGCATAAGAGCAGCATGGCCTTGGTGGAACGCATGCAACGACCCATGCGCTTCTACCCGCTCGGCAGCAACGCGGTGGTGGATGCGCGCGATGTGGCAGTGTGCATGGTGCAGTTGATGGAGCGCGGCCTCACCGGCGAACGCTACCTGCTCGTGGGCCAGAACACATCCTTCAAGGAACTCTTCGGTCTGCTGACCTCCTCCTTCGCTATCCCACCACCCAAGCACGCGGCGCAAGCATGGATGCTCGATCTCGCTTGGCGCTTGGAACGGCTACGCACACTGCTCCTCGGCGGGCAGCCATTAGTGACGCGCGATACGGCCAACAGCGCCACCACCGTGCGCAGCTACAGCAACAGGAAGGTGAGCGCATTGCTCGGTCATAGTTTCCGCACGGTGGAAGAGTCGGTGCGCAACGTGTCCGATTTCGTCAAGGGCACCACCGGGCGCTGAAGTGCTTCGTCCTTGCGACGGCGCAGTTCGGTGAGTACATCGTCATAGATGGCGGCCATTTGATCGGGGTGCGCCGCGTAGTGATCGAAGCTCCTTTCGAATTCCTCCTGCGTCATCTTCTTCTCTGTGAAGAGCTCTGCATAGTAATGGTCCATGGGGACCGAAGCGCGTTGCTCGGTGATGAGCTCGCGGTTCATGCGTGCTTCGAGCAACGTGGCCTCCAATAGCACATTGGTGAAGCGCTCCTGGTCCAGGATGCCTTCGGGCGTAGGTTCCACGGAAGTGCAGCTTGCCATTAGCAGTATGGCTAGGAAACGGCCGCAGGATCCCCTCGTTCCTCGGGAGACGTTGCGGAGGTTCGGGGCGAACTTCCTCATCGTGCGAAGGTCAGTCGTTCACCTCGCACACTACGATCCACCTTGCCATCGGCGTACACCATGTTGCCGTTCACCCAGGTGTTCAGCACGCGCGCACGGAAGCGCGTCCCTTCGAAGGGCGACCAGCCGCACTTGTACAGCAGGTTCTCACGCGATACGGTCCATGGTGCGTTGAGGTCCACGAGCACCAGGTCTGCCTTGTATCCCTCCCGCATGTAACCGCGTTCTTCCACAGCGAAGAGGCGCGCCGGTGCATGGCACATCTTCTCCACCACCTGTTCCAGCGTGAAGATGCCGTCATGCATCATCTCCAACATGGCCACTAACGCATGTTGCACGAGCGGACCACCGCTGGGGCACTTGGCGTAGGGTAGCGCCTTTTCTTCTGCTGTATGCGGCGCGTGGTCGGTGGCGATCACATCTATACGGCCTTCGTTCACCGCACCGCGGAGCGCATCGCGGTCTGCCTGTGTCTTCACAGCAGGGTTCCATTTGATAGCGGAGCCAAGTGTGGCATATTGCGCCTCGGTGAACCACAGGTGGTGCACGCAAGCTTCGGCAGTCACCTTCTTCCCTTCCAACGGACCGGGAGCGAAGAGCTCCAGTTCGCGCTCGGTGCTGATGTGCAGTACATGTAGGCGTGTGCCGTGCTCCTTCGCGAGCGCCACCGCATGGCTGCTGCTGGCATAGCACGCCTCGTGACTGCGGATGATGGGATGCTCTTCCAACGGGATCGCTTCGCCCCAGCGCTCCACCGCGCGTTGCATGTTGGCGCGGATGGTCGGCTCATCCTCGGCGTGCACGGCTATCAGCATGTGCGCCCTGCGGAAGAGCGTGTCGAGCGTCATGGGATCATCCACCAACATGTTGCCCGTACTGGATCCCAGAAAGGCCTTCAATCCACAGACGCGCTTGGGATCGGTGCGCAGCACTTCCTCCAGGTTATCGTTGGCCACACCCATGTAGAAGGAATGGTTCACCACGGAACTGGCAGCACCCAACGCGTACTTGGCCTCCAGCAATTCCTGCGTGAGCGTTTGCGGGACCGTGTTCGGCATCTCCATGAAACTGGTGATGCCACCAGCCGCTGCGGCAGCGCTGCCGTGGGCGATGTCCTCCTTGTGCGTGAGCCCCGGTTCGCGGAAATGCACTTGGTCATCGATCGCGCCGGGTAGCAGGTGACGCCCCTTCGCATCGAAGTCGCGCGCGTTCTTCGCCGAACCGATCCCTTCCGGGGCCACGCGTTCGATCAGTCCATCGCGTACCAGCACATCGGCACTGAACGTGCGTCCATCGTTCACCACCTGTGCATCGCGAACAACGAAGGCGCTCATGGCTTGCTGATGGTGAAGCGCATCTTCAACACACCGAGGATAGCCTCCTTGAAGATGCTGGAATTCATTTTACTCGTGCCCTTCACACGGTCCTTGAAGGTGATGGGCACCTCGGTGATCCGGAAACCCGCGAGGCGCACGCGGTATTTCATCTCGATCTGGAACGCATAACCGATGAAGCGGATCTCGTCCAATGGCAAGGCACGCAACACCGCGCTCTTGTAGCACACGAAACCGGCGGTGGTATCGCGCACGCCGAGCCACAGGATCATGCGCACGTAGATGGACGCGCAATAGCTGAGCATCACACGATCCCAGCTCCAATCGCTTACTCCACCACCCTTCACGTAGCGAGAACCCACGCTCATGTCGGCGCCTTTGGCGCAAGCATCATAGAGGCGCAGCAGATCATCGGGATCGTGCGAGAAGTCGGCATCCATCTCGAAGATGAAGTCATAGCCGCGTTCCAGCGCCCACTTGAAACCAGCGATGTACGCCGTCCCGAGTCCTAGTTTGCCCGCGCGTTGCAACAGTTGCAGGCGACCGGGCCAGGTGGCCTGCATGTCCTTCACGCTCTCGGCGGTGCCGTCCTGCGAATTGTCGTCCACCACCAGCACATGGAACTGTGGCGCAAGGCCCATGACGTGCGCCACGATGCCGCGGATGTTCTCCTGCTCGTTATAAGTTGGAATGATGACGAGACGCTCGGACACCGGTGCTGCTCTTGCGGCGACGAAGATAGCCGGGCACCCACCGGAGAGGCGGGCTCAGCGCAGCAAGGTCACGTGCCCGATACGCTCCACGCGATCACCACTGTAAGCATCCTTGGCGATCAATTTCCACACGTACACGTCCTGCTGTGCTTCGGTGCCGTTCACCGTTCCATCCCAATACGCAGCTGGGTCGGTGGTGCTGAGAACGCGCACGCCCCAACGATCATAGATCTCGAAGAGGTAGAACCGCAGATCGATCCCCGTGACGATGGGCTTGAAGGTGTTGTTGTGCTCGTTCCCGTCCGGTGTGAAGGCGTTCGGCACATACACCCGCATGCCATCCTCCACCGTGAGATACTTGCACGCGGTATCAGCGCAGGCACCCGCGGCGAATGCGATCAGGCAGATGCCATAGTCCGCACCGATATCGCCGGGGAATGTGTAGCGCATGTCCACTTCATCGGTGATGAGCACGTCGTTGATGTACCATGCGTAGGTGTTGGCCCCGGTCGTGAGGTTGTTGAAGTAGGCCGTGGGGTCTAGCGTGTTCAACTGCGGCGGCACGATCTCGAAATCGGCGAAGGGAGCCGCGTACACGGTTACCACATCCTCGATGGTCACAGTGTCGGCACCGCAACCGTTGCCAGCGTCCACGATCAAGGTCACATCGTAGCTACCGGGATCAGTGTATGTGGCGGTGAAGGGCGCGCAATCCAGCACGATGTCTCCGTTGCCGAGGATCCATGTGCATGTGCCGGGGCCTGCATAGTCGTGCGAGAAGCTCACTATAGCAGGCGCGCACGAGCCATTGGTGGTCGCGAGGAAGGACGTGACCACTGGTGCGATCACGTTGATCTCCATGGTGGCTGTTGCCACGGGGCACGGCGAAGTAGGTGTCACGGTATACACATAAGCGCCATTCAGGTCGGTCTCCGGATCGAAGGTGCCGTTGGAAGGCGCACCGTTGGGGTCGGTCCACACACCGTTCGCATCAGGAGTGCCGGTGAGTTGCGCGAAGAGGTCCATGGAAGGGTCGCCATCGCAGAGACTGAGGCTCGATCCTGTTCCAGCGTTCGCTGCTTGGCTCACCACGATGGTCACTGTGCTGGCATCATCCACACAAGGCAGTATGCCCGTGATGGTATAGGTATACGTTCCGGGCAGACCGGTACTCGGTGCGAAAGAACTGCTGCACGCTGTGCCATTGGGGTCGGTCCACTCACCTCCTGGCTGCGGAGAGTTACCGAGCGCCGTGATCAAGTTCACCGCAGATGCAGCAGTGCATAGGATGAGGTTGCCATCTTCTCCCGCGTAAGGCACCGGATTGATCGTGACGGTCACGGTCGCTATCGCATTCACACAAGGAGCAACGCCTGTGACGGTGTAAGTGTAAACACCACTTGCATCCGTCGAAGGGTCGAGGATGGTACCATGCGCGGTGGCATCGGGTGCGGTCCACACACCACCTATATCCAGGGTGCCACTGAGACCGTCGAACAGCGAAGCAGCTGGAGAGCTTGCGCAGAACATGAGACTTCCGCTAGTGCCAGCTTGTGGTGCCGTGTTCACGTTCACAGTTAGTGTCGCGATGTCATCGGGGCAGTTGGCCGAGCCGGTCACGGTGTATGTGAACACACCGGGTGCAGTGGAAGCTGGGTCGAAGGAAGTTGGCACCGGATTGCTGAACGCATCGGTCCATGCGCCACCCGCATCGGGTGTCCCTAGCAATTGCGAGATCAGGGTGAAAGATGCATCGCTGCTGCACAACATGATCGTGTTGTCGTCGCCGGCATCGGGGCCTGGAAGCACCGTAACACTGACAACCGCAGTTGAACTCGCGCACACTACACCAGCGATCGTGTATGTGTGATCACCCGCAGGGTCGGTGCCTGGGTCGAAGGTGCCATCGAATGCACCGCCACTTGGGTTGGTCCATGTGCCACCGACTTGCGGTGCGCCACCCAACAAGGTGAACAGACCCACCGCCGGGCTACCTGGGCAGAGCTGGATCGATCCCGGCAGCCCGGCATCCGGAACGGCCTCCAAAGTCACCGTTACCGTGGCAGATGCAGAAATACAGGGCAGTGCGCCAACGATGTTGTATGTGTACGTTCCGCCGAGCATCGTTGCTGGATCGTAGTTGCCGCCGACGATCGCACTTGGGCCGCTCCAGGTACCGCCTACTTGCGGTGAGCCGCCGAGGACGGTAAAGAGGTCTGTTGTTGCACTGTT
>JBKJPT010000219.1:0-12660 GCA_046595075.1 Flavobacteriales bacterium | reverse complement strand
GTTCGGCCCGGTCCAGTAGCTGCTGTCGCATTGCGCACCGTACACCGGGGTGAACGTGATCAGGTCATCGTACAGCGATGGATCGAAGGTGATGTCCCAATCGCACAGGAAGCCGTTGTCCGATGCCCACATGTCGCAAACCTGGATCGTCCATGTGCCGTTGAGCTGCGCGCCGATCAGGCCGGCGAAGGAGTTGAGGCTTTCATATGTACCTGAAGGAAGCGTTGCGCCCGCGTTGTCCACCCACGTGCCGTTGGTTGCTGTAGGGCTGAAGCAATACGTGTAGCACGTGCCCTGTGCGTTCGGTGTGAGGTCATCGTCCACGGGGACGCCCAAGAAAGTGGCACCACCGCCTTGCTGGTGCATGATCACCGATTCGCCGGTTGGCGCAATGAGGCTGATGATGAGATCACCGATGAAGGAGTGTTCAATATCGATGCAGATCGACATGAGGTCATTGGCCGACGTGACCGTTTGTCCGGGAGCGAACTGCGTGAAGGTGACCGCGCTGGTGAAGCACTCGCCCACATTGTCGGGCAGGAACACACCGCCTCCTGCGTTCGGGTTGGGCAGTTCGTTCCATGCGGTGCCGGTGACCACTCCGTTCAAACACAACGTTTCGCCTACACAGCCAGTGAGCGTTCCTCCCGTGCCAACAAAGACAGGTTCAGTGCCCACCATCGTCACCAGGTCAACGAGGTTGGTGCTCGCGCAACCGTTGTTATCCAGCAGGTAGAGTTGCGCTGTGTATGCACCGGGTTGCGCATAGGTGTGCGATACGATCGCACCTGCGTTGTTCAAGATCGTGCCATCGCCGAAATTCCATTGGCGCGTGGCAATGGAGAAACCCGGAGCGGCGAACGAAGCGGTGCTATTGAATGTGACACTTTCGCCTGGGCAGATCCGCTGTGGGTTTCCACCGTGGGAAGCCACCGCTGTTGGCCGTACGCAGGGTTGATAGCACGTGATGCTTCCTGCGAATACACCCGTGCCGTTGGCGTTGCTCTGGAATACGAATGTGAGACAGCCCGTGGGGTTGCCTGCACTCGCGCTCACCACTTGGCCTTGCAGTCCCGTGCCGGTCCAGTTGCCCAGCAAGGGCGCCGACGTACTGTTGCCGTCGTACACGCTCATGTTGTCGGGGTTGGCCCCGTTGGTGGACAGCGTGAAAGTGATCCAGTTTATGCTGATGGCACCACCCGCTACATCGGGGCAAATGGTGTAGGTGATGTCCTCGTTGTTGCTATAGCCGCTCGCGCCTTGGCCACCGCTATCGAGGAAGGCACCCACGCACGTGTTCACCGTGCCGTTGAACATCGGGAAGGGCTGCGCGAAGACCGTTCGCGGGGCAAGCACCAACACCAGCACCAACAAGTGCCAGCGGGCGTTCATCAGTGATCGACGTACGGGTGGGAGGGACCCGGCGTAACGATGCATCATGCGGTTCGGCAAGGTGGCGGGGCGGAAACCTCCAAGCGCTTGAAAAATAACCGGATTGAGCATTGGACCACGCTGGCCCAACGGCTATTTGACGAACATGGTGCGGTTGGGCACTGACCATATTCCGCGCCCGATGAAAACAGGAAGTGTTCAGGCCTAACGGAGCAAGTTCACATGGCCCATGAGAGTGCGCTTCTCGCGCGTGCTCAAGGAATGGATCTCCAAGCGCCAGACGTACACCCCTTGCGGCAGTTTGCCGCCGCCGCTGGTGCCATCCCAGTGTTCGTATAGATCAGTGCTGCTGAACACCTCGCCGCCCCAGCGATCGAAGATGAGCAGTTCGTATTCTTCAGGAGAAAGGTCGTTGCCGCTCACGAAAAAGTTGGGGTTGTCCGCGTTGTCGTCCGGCGTGAACGCGTTCGGTACCCACACCATGAACTCATCGTTCACTTCCACCACTGTACGCAACGTATCGGAGCAGCCGAGTTCGTTCGTTACCACGAGCATCAAAGGATAATCGCCACCTACATCGTTGGGGTATTCGATCACCGGATCCTGTTCGGTGCTGGTGCCTAGGTCCTCACCAAAGTCCCAGAACCAAGTGGTGACATTGGGTACGCTGAGGTCCTGGAAATGCACCACGGGATCGTTTATGCTCGCGGGGCGCGGATACCAGCTCATGGTGGCGATGGGCACAGTGATCACTTCGATCATATCGGTGATCAGCGTATCGGTGATGCAGCCGTTGGACCAGGTGACCACGGTGCCCACACTGTAGTTGCCGGCGTTGGCGTAGGTGTGCACCACGCTGTCCATTTCGTTGACCACGACGCCATCACCATAGCTCCATTCAACCTGAGCAAGTTGCGTGGTGTCTTGCAGGATCAATCTCACGGCGAAGGGTGCACAACCGAAGGTGGTATCGGCGGTGATCACCAATGGCGGTGTTTGCAGGATCTCCAGCCAAGCACAGGAGGTGATCGGCGGAGTTTCGCAACCATCGGCCAGCGTAACGCACACCGTGTTGCTCAGGGGGAGCAGGAAAGTGTTGCTGTTGTCCAGTTGCGCGCCGCTGCCCCAATCAAAACTGTACGCACCATCGCCACCAGCGGCGTCCATGGCGGAGAAGATCACGGGCAGGCCGAAGCACTCGGTGTCCGGTTCAAGCGGTGTGATCGACAATGGTGGGCGCACGAACACAGTTGCGCTCATCGGTTGAATGGTGCAACCATTCGCGTCGAACAGCTGCACGGTGTAGTTCGTGGTGTCAGCAGGGCTCACGCTATGTGGGCCACTGCCAGCAAGCCCTTGGCTCCATACCAAATTGATCGCGCCGGTGCCGCCTTGCGCCGAAGCGGAGAGTGCTGCAGTTCCAGTGAGGCAGATGAGCGTATCTACAGGAACCGTCACCCATTCCAGCGGTGGTGGTTCTATGATCGTCGCCGTGAGGGTATCCAAACAGCCATTGCCCAAAGGTCCTTCGCTGACGAATGCGGTGTAAGTGCCAGCGCCGAGGTTCAGTATGTCGCCGTCGGAAGCAGTGGTGGTTTGCACACTGGTGCCGGTATCGTCCACCCACTCATAGTTCCATGGTCCAGCAAGTCCCGTGGTGATCAATGTGATCGATCCATTGTCACCATTGCAGAGCACATCCACCACCACACTGTCATTTTCCAGATAGGAAGGAGGAGTGACGAGCACGGTATCGGTGGTAAAGCACCACGGCTGCCCGAACGGATAGATCCTCACCACGAACTCGGTGGGTGTGGTGATCTGCGTGGTCGCATCAGGTTGGTCGGGTGTGTCCACACCTGCGCTGGGTGTCCACTGCCAAGTAACAGGCCCCACGTTCGATCCGCAGTTTCCGGGTCCCTGCCACAAGGTGCCCGTTGCGGGGCCTTGCGGCGAATCGTAAACGATGGTACCGGCGTAGTTCACGAGTTCGAACGAGCACTCGTTGTTCCAGACGGTACCCGCGACCCATTGCAATTGAATACTGGCGCCGAAGGGGACGGAGATGTTCACCGTGGTGTTATTGGAACCGGCCGCCATCACGTACGGCGTGCTCACTCCATTGATCACCACGTTGAGCGTGGCACCACCGTTCCATCCATCCCCGAACGAATCATGCATCACAAGCGTCCACACACAATCCGGCGGCGGCGGTGGGTAGGCCACTATCTCGGCGTGCAACTGTGTGGGATCACTGCACCCTGCACCCAGGATCGCAGTGGCCTCCACTTCAGGCGCGTTGGTCACTGTAAGTGTGATGGTAGTGTCGTAGGTACACCCGAAGTTGTCGTTCACAGTGAAGGTGTAATCGTAAGAGCCGGGCACGGTGGGTGTCACGCTGGCGAACATCGGGTCGTTCGGGTCCAGAACGATGCCAGATCCGCTCCACTGCATGCTATCGGGATCCCAGCCAATGGAAGGTGTGAACTGCACCAGGTCCGGATACAGCGATGGATCGAAGTTGATGTTCCAAGCACAGAGGAAACCATTGTCGATGGCCCATAGATCGGAGACCGAGAAGGTCCATGTGCCGTTGAGCGGACAGCCCACCAATGCGCTCAGGGGGTTTACACTGCTATAGGTTCCTGGTATGAGCGAGTTGTTCGACGGGTTGCCTCCGGGCATCACGTTAGGCGTTGGGCCAAAGGCCGCACTGTTGGCGAAAGTGCCCAGCGTGGCGTTCGGGCTCCAGCAATAGTTCCAGCAGGTGCCCGGTGCAGGGCTGGCTGCGTTATCTGTGTCGTTCGCGCCCCCGATGTAAGTGCCACCACCGCCTTGTTGATGCAGCACAACACTTTGCCCGCTAGGACAAGTGATGCTGATCACCAGGTCGCCCATGAAGCTGTGCTCCATGTCCACGCATATGCCGAGCAGGTCGTTCACGTTGGTGAGCGTGGAACCTGGTGGGAAGAAGCTGTAAGCCAGTTGGCTCGTGAACGTCTGTCCTACGTTGTCGGGCAGGTACACGCCTGCACCAAAATCGATCGTGGGCAATGCGCTCCAAAGCACAGGTGTCACCGAACCATATAACTGCACGGTGCCACCTTGGCAAACGCTGAGGTCCTCGGTGGTACCGGTGAACAGTGGTGTGGTGCCGGCCCAAACTTCAAGATCCACGGTGTTGGTGTTCACACAGCCGTTGTCATCGGTGAGGGTGAGTTGTACGAAGTAGGCACCGGGTTCTGCGAAGCTGTGCGTGGCAACGGGACCAGTCGCGGTGGTGCCATCGTAAAAATCCCATTCGTAGGAAACAATGTTGAAACCGGGCTGCGGGTACGAAGCGCTTGCATCGAAGGTGAGCACTTCATCGGGACAGACCAATGCGGGCAATACGGCTTCGCCGGTTATCTCGGCAACGGCAACCGGCGGGAAGCACGGCGTGATGCAAGAGATGGTCGCACCAAAAACTCCGGTACCTGTTTCATTGGAAGTGAACACCAAAGTGAGGCAACCGCTCGCGTTGAGTGGTGAAGCGAGTATCACCACACCTTGCAACGAGGTGCCCGACCATACGCCCAATAAAGGATCCAAAGGCGAGGTGCCGTCGTAGATCGCAAGGTTGTCGATCGGGGACGTTCCCGTTTGGTCCAGGTTGAAGGTGACGAAGCTGAGGTTGATGCTCTGGCCGGGCGTGTCGGGGCAGATGGTGGCAGTGTAGCTCTCAGAATTGCTATAGCCGCCAGCGCCTTGGCCGCCGCTGTCCAAGATGGCACCAGTACAAGAATTTATCACGCCATCGGCGATGGTGAAGATCTGGGCATTGGCGATGGTCCCCAGTAACAGGAACAAAGTGAGCGAAGTGCTCCAGCGTATTAGTGCCCGGTACAAGGTTCCCAAGGTCGGTTTTGGCATGGTCCGCGAAGGTCGAAGATCCGGTGGCATGACGTGGCAACGCAGCGACCCGGTGCCTTGGACTGCTAGGTCGGGGACAAAAGGAGAGGGCGGTGCCAATGGCACCGCCCTCGCTGACCAGAACAGAAGTGACTACTTGATCAGGGTCACGTGGCCCATGAGCTCTTTGCGAACCTCGGTTTCGCGGATCTCGAAGGCGATGCGGTACACGTACACCTCGGTCTTGAGGATCTCGCCGCTGTTGTTGGCAGCGCCGTTCCAGAACTCGTACGGGTCCTCGGTCTCGAAAACCACTGCTCCCCAACGATCGAACACACGCAGCTCGAACGAGGTGATCACATCGATGTTCGTGCTCATGCCCCATAATTCGTTCAGGTCGTCACCATCGGGCGTGAAGCTGTTGGGCACATAGGTGAAGAGCACATCATCGATCGTCACGATCTTGCAGATGGTATCCGTGCACATGTTGTAGTTGAAGGCTGCAAGGCATACCTCGTACTGGCCGGGTTCCTTCTCATCGAACCGGAAGAAGGGGTTCTGTTCGGTGCTCGTGGTTAGACCAGCGATGTCCCACCACCAGGTCTGCGATCCGGTGCTCTCATTGGCGAACCAGATCCGCGGATCGTTCACGTTCGCGGGGATCGGGTTCCACGTGAATTCCGCGATCACGGGTGGCGGTCCCAGCACTTCAATGCCGCCGGTGCCCACGCATCCTGCTGCGTTGTGTATGCGGATCGGGTAGATCCCTTCGCATTGGGCGGGCAGGATGTTGTTCAGTACCCAGCTGGCACCATCATCGAAGCTATAATCCACGGCTTCCACATCATACACCTCCACTTGGCCATCGCAATCGCCCGAGCACGTGACGGGTTGAGTAGCCAACGAATCGATCTCCAGGAGCACGGGCTCGGCAATGGTCAAACTATCCGTGCCAATGCAGCCGTTGTCGTCCGTAACGGTGAGCGAATAACCAGTTGCGCACAAGTCCTGGATCGCATCCACGCCAACTCCAGTGTCACCATTGCTCCAATCGAATGTGAAACCGGCCGCTGCATTCCCACCGGTAATGGTGGCTTGTGCAGTGCCATCACAATAGGTGAAGCAGATCGCATCGGTGGTAACAAAGTCGATCACGATCGCATCGGTCAAGGTCATCTCCACACTGTCGATGAGGTAGCAGAAAGCGCCATCATCTTCGATCCAGTAGAACATGTGCGTACCACCCATGCCGGGTTGCAGCGTTACTGTTGTCACCGCATCATTGGCGTTTCCGAACACCGCACCGGCCGGTCCGCTCCATTGGCCAACGCCGGTGTTTCCCGGTGTGGCGCTAAGAGCGATGGTGAGGTCGCACGAGTAGGCGGGCAGTCCAGCGTCTGCAATTCCACAACAGGTGGGATCGTCGGCCGGGATCACCGTAATGTCCAGATCGGCCGTTGCCACGCAGCCCGCAGCACTGGTCACCGTGTACGTGTAAAGGCCGGTAACACCCGTGGTGGGGTCGAAGCTGTTCCCGACCACGCCCCCACCAGCCAACGTCCAAACGCCGCCTGCATCCGGAGTACCCATGAGAGAGTCGGTCATTAGGAAGATCGGATCGCTCGCGCAGATCGTCATTGCGTTGGCCAGCCCAGCATCGATGGAGGGATCAGGACTCACGAAAACACTGTCGGTGACCGCGCATGCAGGCGATCCGTCGGGATAGGCGCTCAAGTAGAACCAAGTGGGCGACGTGACGAACACGTTCGTGAGCGGATCGCTTGCATCATCCAATCCAGCGGAAGGGCTCCACACCCAAGTGGTGGGTGATGTGCCTCCGCCGCAGCTCACCACACCGCTCCATGATATACCGGTACCGGGGCCTTGTGGTGAATCGTAGACCATGCCTCCGAGGTCGTCGGTGAGGTAGAACGAGTTCTCATTGTTCCACACCGACCCGGCCGTGTAGAACAAGGAGATCGTTGAACCTGTGCTCACGTTCAGCGGAAAGGTCAATTGGTTCTGCCCAGCGGGCACTGTGTAGATCGTGCTCACGCCATCTATCGTCACGTTCAGGTTCGCGCCACCGTTCCAGCTGTCGCCAAAGGTTTCTTCGAGTACGAGTGTCCACACGCAGTTGGTGGGGGGGCCGTTGGCCAACACTACACCGGTCATGGGCTCGGGATCGTTGCAGAGCACGATATCCGGACCAGCGTCGATCACCATCTGTGGTGCCACGGTCACCGTAATGGTGGTATCGTAAGTACAACCGAAGTTGTCGGTGGTGATGAACTGGTAGTTGTACGTACCCGGACCGGTTGGCATGGCCGTGGCGAGCAGGGGGTCGTTGGGGTCGTTCACCAGATCAGGTCCGGTCCAGTAGGATGAATCCAATCCAGCAGTTCCGAGATCCGGCGTGAAGCTGGTAACATCGGGAACAATGCCCGGATCGAAGTTGATCTCCCATGAACAGATGAAGCCGTTGTCGGCGCCCCAGAGGTCGGTGCTCTGATAGGTCCATTCGCCATTGAGCGGGCAACCGTCCAAATTGCTGAAGGGTTGTACCGGCTCGTAAGTGCCTGCATTGAGGGCTTCACTTGCTGGGGTGCCTGCCACCGTGGTGTTGTTGGTGCCGAACACCGAATTATCCACCCATGTCCCGTTGGTGGCAGTAGGGCTCCAGCAGTAATGCCAGCATTCACCTGGTATCGGGTTCAAGTCGCTGTCGGTGTCGTTCGCACCTCCGATGTAGGTATACCCACCACCCTGCTGATGGAAGATCATGGTTTGCCCATTTGGGCAGATCACTTGCAGCACCAGATCACCCATGTAGGTGTGCTCCATGTCCACGCAAATGGACAAGATGTCGCCTGCTCCAACGATCTGGCCGGGACTGAACTGTGTGAAGGTGAGACTAGAGGTGAACGGCAATCCCACGTCGTCCGGGAGAAATACGCCATCACCAAAGTTGGCATCCGGGATCCCTGTCCAAGTAACAGGATTCACCACGGCGGTGAAGTCGATGGTGGCGCCAAGGCAGGTCTCCACGCTTTCCATGGTGCCCGCGAAAGTGGGTGTGGTGCTCACCAGGATCTGCAGGTCCACCAAGTTCAAGTTGCCGCAGTCGTTATCGTCGGTCACGTACAGTTGCACCACGTGCTCACCCGCATCCATGAAAGCATGGTCCACGACAGGTCCGCTGGTGCTGTCCACGGATCCATCATCGAAATCCCACAAGTACTGAACGATCGTGCCAGCAGGTGATGTGGATCCCGAGCCATTGAAGTTCACCACTTCGCCCTGGCAGATCAACGCTGGTACAGGCTCGGTCATGGTCGCCACAGCATTCGGGTTCTGGCAGGGTACGGTGCACTGGAAACCAGCGGAGAAATTGCCGATGCCCGTGTTGTTCGATTGGAACACGAGGGTGAGACATCCCGTGGTGTTGAACACGGTACCGCTAACGATCAGGTTCTGCAGCTGCGTACCCGAGTACGTTCCAAGGGTAAGAGCGCTGGTGTTGTCGCCGTCGTAGATCGTCAGGTTGTCGTCGTTCGTTCCGGCCGTGCTCAGGTTGAACACGAACCACGTGAGGTAGATCACGTTGCCCGGTGCATCGGGACAGATCGTGAAGGTGAAGTTCTCGTTGTCACTGTAATCACCGCTGGGCCCGCCGCTGTCCTGGATCACACCGGCACAACTGGTGCCGGATCCACCGCTGATCATGAATTCCTGGCCATTCACCAAGGAAGCCGAGCAAACGAACATGGCAAGGAATGCGAGGGAGTGAGCGCGTAGGTATTGGGTCATCGTGCGGTGCGTCGGTTGTTCGGCAACTTGCTCATCAGCGGTAGAGTGAAGAGGTGGGTTCACCGGGATAATGATGCGTGCAAAGCGGTACTGGTTGTCCGGCCCCAAAATTACGGACCCGGCCTTGCGGGCCGGGTCCGTAACGAAGGGGACTTATCCACCTCAGCGCAGCAAACTAACGGTCCCTGTGTAGGTGCCGCCGAGCTTGTCGCCGTCCTTCATTTCCACCATCCATACATAGTCCTGGGTGGCGCAAGCATCTCCCCGACCACCGATCCGGCCGTTCCATGGGCGCTGTGCGTCGGATGTCTCGTAGATCAACCGGCCATTGGCCGGGTCGTGCACGCTCATGTGGAAGCGCACGCCGAGGGACTTCAAGGCTTCGGGGATGAACGAATCCTCCACGCCATCGCCGTTGGGGGAGAAGGTTGAAGCAGCGAGCAGGTTGTAGTCGTTGCTCACTTTCAAGGTCCGCTCCATGCGATCGGTGCAGCCGCCACTGTTGGTCACCGTAAGCGCCACGGTGTAGTTCCCCCGCTTCTTGTACACGTGGTTGGGGTGTGCGATGGAAGAGGTAGCACCGTCACCGAACTCCCACAAATAAGACTGACCGCCCAAACTGCGGTTCTCGAAGTGCACGCTCGGCACCGTGTGGTCATACTCCTGTGGCAGCGAGTTGAACAACGCTTCGGGGGTTTCGTGGATCACGATCACATTGCTCACCGGCTCGGGCACCATGCCCCCTCCGCTGGCCGAGTGGGACAACATCACCTCGAAACGTCCCGCCTTGTTGAAGGTGTGTTTCGGCTGCGGGTCGCGTGAAAAACTGCCGTCGCCGAAGTTCCAGAGGAAAGTCCCCTCGCTGGGAAGATTGGAAGCTGCGAACTCCACCGCGGTTCCGGGGCAGCCTTGGGTCACGCTCGCGCGCACCGCTACTTCAGAACCAGTGGGTCCGTTTTCGTTGATCGGTGGTGCGACCACTACTTGCCGTGCAGATGGAACGAGGGTAGCACTTTTCCGCGCTACTGGAACGATCGCGCTGGTGGTTGCTGAATTGCCCGTGCTGGCCAGCTCGGTATTGATCTCTTGGCCGATGGCCGACTCCTGCAACGTGGTTGGTGCGGCTTCGGGCACCTGCGTGGCAGGTGACACCATGGCTATTTGCGCGCTGCCATTGTCCTGCGCGTCACCGGCTGGGCTCACCAAGAAATAGATGGCCGTGCTCATGGCGATGCCGCCACCCAGTAACAGGGCAAGCAACCCGGTCGAGGACTTCCAGCCCCCGCCTTCCTTCTTGTCCAACTGGCGCTCCATCTCGGTCCAATCGGCCGAGTTGTAAGGCAGCTCGTAGGACTCCATCGTCTCCTTCAGGGAGCGTTCGAATGCATCGGGCCCTTTCATGATCATCTCGTTATGGGATCTTGTGCTCCTTGCGCAGGAGCTTCTTCAAATTGTGTTTGGCCTTGGCCAGGTTGCTCTTGCTGGTGCCGATATTGATCCCCAGCATGTCCGCGATCTCCTTGTGGGTGAGTTCCTCGAACACGTACAGGTTGAAGACGGTGCGGTAGGCAGGGGTGAGCTTCTGCATGGCGTTGATCACGTCGGCAGGCTTCAAGTCCCATACATCCTCCTCGGTCTCCTCGGCGATCTTGTCCTCCTCATCACTGTCACCGAAGTCTTCTATGCTGCGTTCTTCGCCCAGCAACAAGTAAGCGTTCTTACTGCGGCGGAAGTGATCGATCGCGGTGTTCACGATGATGCGCCGGATCCAACCCTCGAAGGATCCCGCCTGATTGAACTTTTCCATACTGCGGAACACCTTGATGAATCCGTCCTGCAGGATGTCCTTCGCTTGGTCCGTGTTCTTGGTGTAGCGCATGCACACGGCCATCATCTTGCCGTAGAACAATTCGTACACCCGCTGCTGGTGTCTGCGATCACCACGCAGGCAACCATCGATCAGCTCTACGAAGCCAGCCTGTGGACCATCCACTGCTACCCAAGAAAGGGTAAGGCGGGGTCCGGTCCGTTCCATTGCGGAGGGGGCTGCCACTGGTCTTGTTGGAGTTGGTGCTGGAAAGATAGCCATGCGCAGGGGGAAGACGCACGGCCCAAGGTAGGGATGCCTGCCACGTGATATTCCGTTTGTGCACCGCGTGTTGATAAAGCCACACGGAACAGCAGTGCCCGCAGAACTACATTCGCGGCCCGGCCGGAAGGACCACTGGCCACAACCCAAATACCCCCGTAACAGGATGAAAGTCACAGTAGTAGGTGCTGGCAATGTGGGCGCAACCTGCGCCGATGCCGTGGCCCGCTGGGAGCTCGCCAACGAAGTGGTGCTCCTCGATATCAAGGAGGGTTTCGCTGAGGGCAAGGCCCTTGACATCTGGCAGACCGCACCGATAAACCTCTTCGACAGCCGAATCACCGGCAGCACCAACGATTACTCCAAGACCGCCAACAGCGATGTGGTGGTGATCACCAGCGGCCTGCCCCGCAAGCCGGGTATGAGCCGTGATGACCTTATTGCCACCAACGCCGCCATTGTAAAGAGCGTGACGGAAAACGTGGTGAAGCATAGCCCCGAGGCCATCATCATTGTGGTGAGCAACCCGCTGGATGTTATGACCTATTGCGCGTACATCAACAGCAAGCGCCCGGCCCAAAAGGTCTTCGGTATGGCGGGCATCTTGGACACCGCACGCTACCGCGCCTTCCTAGCTACCGAACTTGGCATCAGCCCCAAGGACATACAAGCAGTGCTCATGGGTGGCCATGGCGACACCATGGTGCCCTTGCCACGCTACACCACGGTAGGTGGTATTCCGGTTACGGAACTAATCGGCAAGGACAAGCTGGACGCGATCGTCGACCGCACCAAGAAGGGTGGGGGCGAGATCGTGAACCTCTTGGGCACCTCGGCGTGGTACGCACCCGGCACCGCTGCCGCACAAATGGTGGAGAGCATCGTGCGCGATCAAAGGCGCGTGTTCCCCTGCTGCGTGTGGCTACAAGGCGAGTACGGCCTTACCGACATCTACATGGGCGCCCCGGTGATCCTGGGCCGCAACGGTGTGGAACGCATCATAGAACTGAAGCTCAACGCCGACGAAATGGAACTGGTGAAAGCCAGTGGCAAGGCGGTGAAGGAAGTGATGGATGTGCTGGACAAGATGAACAGCAACGTGACGGCCTAGGCCGAAAGACCTTGAACGAGAAAGGGCCGCTCAACTGAGCGGCCCTTTTAGTTTGTTCAATTGGTCTCGATCAACCCAAGTACGCCTTCAGCACCACACTTCTACTGGTGTGCTTCATGCGGCGGATCGCCTTCTCTTTTATCTGGCGCACGCGTTCGCGTGTGAGGTCGAACTTTTGGCCGATCTCTTCCAAGGTGTGCGGCTGGTTGCTGGCGAGGCCGAAGTAGAGACGGATCACATCCGCTTCGCGACCAGCCAATGCCTGCAGTGATCGTTCTATCTCCACACGCAAGCTATCGGTCATCAGGCTTTCCAGTGGGCTCGGCAGATCATCGTTCTTCATGATGTCCATCATGGTACCACTGTC
>JBKJPT010000123.1:0-12725 GCA_046595075.1 Flavobacteriales bacterium | reverse complement strand
GCCAACCACGTCAGCGACTTCCGCTTCAAGTTCGTATTCGAGAGCGACGGTGGTAACAACCTCTACCTGGACGACATCAACATCAACGGCGTGCCGGTGGGTCTGGAAGAATTCACGAACGCGGCCGGTGGGATGGTGCTGATGCCCAACCCCACCGCCGGTATCACGCAACTGCTTTTCGAATTGGAACAAGGGGGCAATGTGCAGGTGGAAGTGCTCGATGCGGTGGGTCGCATGGTGCAGCGTTCGTCGCTCGGTGCGCGTCCTGCAGGTGGCCAGCGTGCGGAAATTGATGCGACCAACCTTGCCAAGGGCAGCTACACCGTGCGGGTGATCACTCCCACCAGTATGCGCACAGCCCGCTTGGTGGTTGAATAGGTGGTCTTACTTCGGAAGGAAGCGCCGATAGGGTCGGTCGCTTAGTTTCGCACGCCCCGGAACTTTCGATACCCTATCCCCATGAAGCGACCTCTCCTCTTCAGCCTACTGCTCGCCGCCGTGTGCAACGTCAACGCGGTGGCGCAGGAACAGCCACCCTTCACTTGCCGCACCAATGCGCCGGATGTGATGGAGCAGTTGCACCACAACGATCCCGCCATCATCCAGGCGATCGCCGCTGCGAACGCCGAACTCGAGGCGTTCACCAGCAACTACCCCGAGGGTGAGCGCAGCACCTACACGGTGCCGGTAGTGTTCCACATCATCCACAACAACGGGGAGGAGAACATCAGCAACGAGCAGGTCTTCGACGCCATGCGCATACTCAACGAGGACTTCAACAAACTGAACCCCGATTGGCCCAACGTGCGACCGGAGTTCTTGGGGATCGTGGCCAACGTGGACATCGGCTTCAAACTAGCCCGCAAGGACCCCAATGGCAATTGCACCAATGGGATCACACGCACGCTGAGCACGCTCACCTACGCAGGTGACCAGAGCATGAAGGACCTGATCCAGTGGCCGCGCAACAAATACCTGAACGTGTGGGTGGCAGCTAGCGCCGATGGTGCTGCGGGCTACACGCTCACTCCCGGCGGTGCGCAGTTCTTCTCCGACGGCGATGGCATCGTGATGCTGCACACCTACGTCGGCGCCATCGGCACTGGCAGTGTATCGCGTAGCCGCGCGCTCACGCACGAAGTGGGGCACTGGATCAACTTGGAACACTGCTGGGGCAGCAGCAACGAACCCGGCGTTGCCGCCAACTGCAGCGATGACGACAACGTGGCCGATACGCCAAATAGCATAGGCTGGACGAGCTGTACGCTGAACGGGGCATCATGCGGTAGCCCCTTGAACAACGTGGAGAACTACATGGAGTACTCGTACTGCTCCAAGATGTTCACCAATGGGCAGAAGACACGCATGGTCGCTGCGCTCAACAGCGGTACCGCCCAGCGCAACCAACTGAGCACCACCAGCAATCTTGCAGCTACCGGCGTAAGCCAACCCGATGTCCTGTGCGCAGCGGTCTTCAGCAGCACCACGCACGTGATCTGCGCCGGCGGCACGATCACCTTCAGCGACGACAGCTACAACGCCGTTACCTCGCGCACATGGACCTTCACCGGTGGCACACCCGGCACCAGCACAGCAGAAGATCCTGTGGTGACCTACAGCACGCCCGGCGTGTACGCGGTCACCCTCAGCGCCACCGATGGCTCCACCACGCAGAACAACACGCAGAACACCTACGTGACCGTGCTGGCCAACCCCGGCACCAGCGTGCCCCTGGTAGAAGGCTTCGAGAGCGTGGCCAACCTCACCGGCCCCGAATGGCTCACGAGCAACCCCAACAACGACAACACCTTCGGGATCACCTCCGTGGCGGCTTACAGCGGCAGCAAGAGCACCCGCATCGTGAACACCGCCGCACAGGACGGCCGCTTCGATGAACTGGTGAGCAGCACCTATGACATGAGCGCCGCCACCGACATCGTGATCTCGTTCCGTTACGCGTTCGCCAAGCGCGTGAGCACCAACGACGATGCACTCACCTTCTTCGTGAGCAACGATTGCGGCACCACTTGGGCGCTGCGCAAGATCCTGCGCGGCAGCACCAACCTCACCACGGGCGGCACAACCAGCACAAGCTTCATCCCCAACAGCAGCCAATGGGGTTATGCCGAAGTGACCAACATCAGCAGCACCAGCCACATCCCCAACTTCCGTTTCAAGTTCGAGTTCGAGAGCGATGGTGGCAACAACCTCTACCTGGACGACATCAACATCAACGGCGCACCCGTAGGTGTCGAAGAACTCTCGGCTGGTGATGCTGGCCTCTTCGTGGTGCCCAACCCTGCAGCTGATGATGCACAAGCGGTGTTCACCCTCACGAAGAGCGGCGCCGTTCAATTGGATCTGATGGATATGACCGGTCGTTTGGTGCAGCGCGTACACAATGGAAGCATGGCAGCTGGCACACAACGCATCGATCTGCCGTTGCGCGATCTGCAGGCCGGCATCTACTTCGTCCGCTTGCAACAGGGTAGTGAGCAGCGCACCAACCGCTTCGTTGTGAAATGAGAACAGCGATCCTATGCTGTAGCATGCTCGCGCTCTGCGCCTGCGGCCGCATGGCTGAAGGCACTAAGGATGCGCTGAACAAAGGCGGCGAACTCGCGGGCAGCGCGGCCACCGAAGTGATCGAAGGGGTGACCACCGGCGTGGAGGACACCTGGAGCGTTGATGTGGTCCTTGCTGAAGAGCTGAGAACGCGCGGACTCGCAGTGGGCAAGACGCAAGTGGAAAGCGACAGCGCTGGCATGGACAACCGCTTGATCATCTACCTCAGCAGCGAACGCGCCTTCGCCGACACCTTGCACGCAACTGCCGTGGACGAGGACGGACGCGAGATGGGCCGCAGCAACTTGGTGCTCAACCTTAGCGCAGGCAGTGCTGACTACCACACGCTCATCTTCCAGGCACGCACGGATCTGGAGCGGAAGAGCAGGGTGGAGATCCGCTGATCATCCAAAATGAAAGGCCCCGCGTCATCCCAGCCTATGAGCCGGGACGGCCGGGACTTTTCATTTGCACCGCTGTCGTTGGAGCGCCGACAACGGCGAATGATGTGATGTTCACTCCTTGAAGCCCACCAAGATGGCTACGCAGCCTAGGTGGACGTACTCGGTCTTGGCGCGCGAAGGCACCCATACAATGCAACGCAATTGCGTGGTACCGGCCGCCTTCAGGTCGAAGTGGTGCTTGGGCTCATCGGCCAGGCTCTCGAAGACGATCTTGTTGTTCTCGTCCACCAGCTTCCAATTCACCTCGCCCAGGATCGCTTGGGTACACACCATCACGCGGTATTCCTGTCCGCTGTAGAAGGTGAGGGCCACTTCGGCCTCATCGCCGGGCGAGAGTTGCGCGCCGTTGAAGGTCTCGTTGAACTTGTAAGGCGCTAGGCCGGGTACGCACTTGTTCTTTGCAAAGGACTTGCACTGGGCCTGTGCAGCGGTGGCCGTGAGGAAGAGACCGGCGGCCAGCAGTGCTTGCGTGAGGATGGGTCGGAGCATGGCTGCGGTCAGTTGATGTATGTATTGCGTATGGCGGCGGCCTTGTCGCGAATGGCGACCAACTGCGCATCGGTGAGCGCAGCGGCGGCGCCACCACCACCGATCACGGTAACGCCGTTCTCCTGGCTGGTCTCGCTGCCACCACCACCGGGGGTCACCTCGGCGTAGAGCACTTCAAGGGCCTTCAGATCGGTGAGTGCGGTAGCAAGTGCGGGTTCATCGGTCTCGTACGTGCCGATCAAGGCGATCAGGTCCACAAGGGAGATCTTCTGCTCGGCGATGCGCTGGCGCAGTTCCGGCGCATCGTTGGTGCGCGACACCTGCGTGGCGATGTAGAGCCCTTCCATCCAGCCGCCCACGATCATGAGCGCGCTGATGTGCTCGCGGTCGTTGGTCTTCAGGTACAGGTCCATATCCCAGTACGTTTCGCTGATGATGCTCAGCAGCGAATCGCGGTTGCTCTGGTTGGCCTCCATGCGATCCACCGTTTCCTGGCTGAAGGCGCTGCTGATGTTGAGCTGCTTCGCGAGGTTCTGCGCAGCGGCCGTGAAGAGCATGCTCTCGTGCGTGTTGTTGTACACGCTGGTGTAGCTGAGGTCGGCGCCGTAGACGCCCAAGTTGAGGGCCTGCTTGCTGGCGGCGGTGTAGCTGCTGTTGCGGGTGGGATCGTTGAGCACGTTCTTATCGTACTCCGCACCGGCCTTCTTCAGCAAGCCCGCCATTTGCATGGGCGATGGTATGCTCTGGAAGATCTGTTTGGACTTATTCATGCGCTCACTGAGCTTGGCGCTGTCCAGACCATTGGCCGGATCGAGGGTGTCCTGCGCGGGCTGGTCGCCGCCGCACGCGGCGAACAGCACGATGAGGGCCGACAGTGCCGGCCAGTGGAGAGATCGCATCACGGTCATGGGGTTCAAGGGAGGAACGATGCGAAGGTCCCTTGCGCGCACGCGGGGATCAGTGCGCCGCCAACCAGTTTTTCCCCACGCCCATGTCAACAACCAACGGAACGGCAAGTTGCATGGCGCCCTGCATGCGGTCGCGCACTAGCGTTTTCAGCTCCTGGGTCTCGTCATTGTGGGCATCGAAGACCAGTTCATCGTGTACCTGGAGCAGCAGCTTGCTATTCATGCCGCGTTGCTTCAGTTCGTGCTGAATGCGCACCATGGCCACCTTGATGATGTCCGCCGCCGTGCCCTGCATGGGCGCGTTGATGGCGATGCGCTCAGCTTGCGCCCGCACGGTGTTGTTGCCGCTGGTGATGTCGGGCAGGTAGCGCCTGCGGCCCATGAGCGTCTTGATGTAGCCGTTGGTGCGGCAGTAGCCGATCATCTCGTCCATATAACTCCGCACGCCGGGGAATTGCGTGAAGTAGTCGTCGATGATCTGCTTGGCCTCCGCGCGCGGGATGCCCAGGTTCTGGCTCAGGCCGAAGGCGCCTTGCCCATAAGCGATACCGAAGTTGACGGCCTTGGCCTTGCTGCGTTGTTCGCGACTAACGGCAGCAATGTCCACGTTGAAGACCTTGGCAGCAGTGGCTGCGTGGATATCGAGGCCATTGCGGAAGGCCTCCTGCATGTTGTGATCGCCGCTCATGTGCGCGATGATGCGCAGTTCGATCTGCGAATAGTCGGCGCTGAGGAGCTCGTGGTTGTCGTCGCGCGGCACAAAGGCCTTGCGGATCTCGCGGCCCTTCTCGGTCCGGATGGGGATGTTCTGCAGGTTGGGGTCGTTGCTCGCGAGGCGGCCGGTGGCGGCCACGGTCTGCAGGTAGCTGGTGTGCACGCGGTGCGAAAGGGGATCGGCCGCGAGTGGTAAGGTGTCCACATACGTGCCTTTCAGTTTGCGCAAACTGCGGTAGTCGAGGATCAGCGGCACCACGGGATGCGCGTTGCTGAGTTCTTGCAGGATGTCCTCGCTTGTTTGGTATTGACCGGTCTTCGCAGTCTTCTTGATCTTGTCACCACCGATCTTCAGTGTTTCGAAGAGCACGTCGCCCAATTGCTTGGGGCTATCGATGTTAAAGGGAACGCCACAGGCCGCGTGGATCTTCTCCTGCAAGGCGAGGATGTCGGTGCCAAGCTCTTCGCTGAACTGCTTCAGCGCGGGGATGTCGATCCGGATGCCTTCCGTCTCCATGTCGGCGAGCACATGCACCAGTGGCATTTCCACTTCGTTGAAGAGCGCGGTGACTTCATCCTGCTCCAACAGCGGTGCGAACAATTCCGATAACTGCCAGGTGATGTCGGCATCCTCCGCGGCGTATTCCTTCACTGCATTGATGTCGGCATCGCGCATGCTCTTCTGCACTTTGCCGCGACCCTTTTCGCCGATCAAGGTTTCAATGCTCACCGGTCGATAGCTGAGATAGGACTCACTGAGATAGTCCATGCCGTGCTTTTGCTGATCGGGCTTCAGCAGGTAATGCGCGATCATGGTGTCGAAGAGCGGGCCCTTCACTTCAACTCCGTAGTTCGCGAGCACACGCAGGTCATACTTCGCGTTCTGTGCCACCTTGCCGATGGCATCGTTCTCCAGCATCGGCTTGAAGATGTCCACGATGCGTTGCGCTTCGGCGCGTTCAGCGGGCACTGGGACGTAGTAGCCTTCATGCGCTTTCCAGCTGAATGACAACCCGACCAACTCAGCGGTGCGTTCATCCGTTCCGGTGGTCTCGGTGTCGAAGCAGAAGCGCGGCAGTTTCTTCAACTGCGCCGCGAGCATGTACATCTTCTCGTTGGTGTCCTCCAGCAGGTAGCGGTGCGGCACGGTGTCGATGTTCGCGAACTCCTTCAGTTCCACGTTGCCCTCTTCATCCACGGAAGTCCCAAAGAGATCCACCTGGCCCGATGCAGCCTTCGTCGTGGCCCTGACCGTCGACACCGCGAGGCCTTGCAAGGCGTTCTCGACACCCTTGGGCGAATTGTCGGAACCGAGCACGCGCGAAGTGAGGTTCTTGAACTCCAGTTCGCTGAACACTTCGAGCACTTTGGCGGCGTCCGGCGGATCGAGGTGCAGGGCGTCGTGGTCGAGTTCCACGGGTGCATCAATGATGATCGTCGCCAGCTTCTTGCTCATTCGGCCTTGCTCCGCAAAGGCGATCACGTTCTCCTGCTGTTTGCCTTTGAGCTTGTCGGCGTTCTCGATCACCCCTTCGAGGCTGCCGAACTGTTGCACCAACTTCGTCGCCGTCTTCTCGCCGATGCCCGGTATGCCGGGTATGTTGTCCACCGCATCGCCCATGAGGCCGAGGATGTCCTTCACCTGATCGGTGGTCTGCAAGCCCCAGCGAGCGCAGATCTCCTTCGGCCCCAGCTTCTCGGGCGGATCACCACCGCGCCCCGGCTTGTACATGATGATCTTGTCCGTAACGAGCTGCCCGAAGTCCTTGTCGGGCGTTACCATGAAGGTGGTGTAGCCTTCGGCCTCGGCCTTCTTCGCCAATGTGCCGATCACGTCATCGGCCTCGTAGCCATCGCTCTCCAGGATCGGGATATTCATGGCCTCGATGATGCGGCGGATGTAAACGAGATTGCTGCGGATGTCGTCCGGCATCTCCTCGCGATTGGCCTTATAGTCCAGCAGTGTTTCGTGGCGCTCGGTAGGTGCGGCGGTGTCGAACACCACGGCGATGTGTGTGGGTTTCTCGCGCCTGATCAGGTCAAGGAGCGTGGTCGTGAACCCGAAGGCCGCGCTGGTGTTGAAGCCTTTGCTGTTCACCCGTGGCGCGCGGATGAAGCTGAAGTAGGCGCGGTAGATGAGCGCGAAGGCGTCGAGGAGGAAGAGGCGACGATCCTCGCCATTGGTTCCGTTGGTCTCTGGCATTTCGGAGGACTAGAGAGGCGGCAATGTAGCCAGCGCATGTGGCCACAGGATTGCAAGTGCGGCAAGCAACGGCAACGGGGCCGCCCTTCGTCTTGGGGCTACTTTCGCTCCCCCGTGCTCCTGTTATGAAGAAGGTCCTGATCTCGATCATCCTCCTTGTGGTGGTCTTTGTTTCGTGCACGCACGATCCGGAGGAGCTCATAGCGCCGAACGATCCCGATGTTTCTGAAGAACCAACGGACACTACGCTCGTGGTGTTCGACATGAGCGCAGTCCCTTACCCCGAGCTGAGCACCTACAATTTCTTCCACAGCCCAATGAGCGCGTTGGAGCCGGTGCCCGGTGTGCTCCCCTTCGAACCGATCACGTCTCTCTTCAGCGACTATGCGCACAAGAAGCGCTTTGTGTGGATGCCCGAAGGTGCGAGCGCACAGTACGTGGAGGACGGTTCGGTGCTGAACTTCAGCGATGGCGCGGTGCTGATCAAGAACTTCTACTTCGACAACGTACTGCCCGATAACATGCGGCGCATCATGGAAACGCGGATCATGTTCAAGCGCAACGGTGCATGGGAGAGCGCGTGCTACAAGTGGAACGCCCAACAGACCGAAGCCTACTTCGATATGAACGGCAGCTTCAATCCGCTGGAATGGGTGGATGCGTTGGGGGTATCGCACCAAGTGAATTACCGCATCCCCGCTGCTGCGGAGTGCCACACCTGCCACAAGATCAGCGGCATCGACACACCCATCGGCCCCAAGCCGCAGAACCTGAACAAGAGCCTTGCCTACGCCACCGGCACAATGAACCAATTGGACAAGTGGGCACAGATGGGCTACTTGCAAAGCAGCTTCCCTTCCAACATTGTGACAACCGTGCGCTGGGACGACCCAACCCAGACCCTCACCGATCGCGTACGGGCTTATGTGGACATGAACTGTGCGCATTGCCATGGCGATGGTCGCCATTGCGATTACCGCCCCATGCGTTTCGCATGGCAGGAGACCGCTGATCTGGTGAACTTGGGTGTATGCGTGCCGCCTGAAGACCTCATCGACCCCACCTTCAACTACATCGTTTCATCGGGACAGCCGAACCGATCCATGCTCTTCCACCGCCTCTCTTCCACCGCCGAGGATGTGCGCATGCCGCTCTTGGGCCGCACCGTCGTGCACCAAGAAGCACTGGACCTCTTCAATGAGTGGATCAATAGCTTATCACCGCCCTGCCCGTAACCTGAACCAAACCAAACCCATGAAGTACACCACTACCCTGTTTCTTGTTCTTGCAGCAATGGGCGCGAATGCTCAGGACAATTGCGCCAACGCCGCTCCGGCGATCATCGGTTTTACCGTAGTGGGCAGCATCAATGGCCCTGAAGTGAGCGCCCCCTTGTGCGCTACTTCCGGCCCCGTGGCCAACGCGGCTGAGTGGTACACATACACCCCCGTGGTGAGCCACGGCCTTACGATCACCACCGATCTAGCGATCAACAGTGGTGGTGACACCCGCTTCCATGTGTACACCGGCACATGCGGAAACCTTACCTGCGTGGGTGGCGATGATGATGGTGGCGTGATCGGCAACGGTTATCTTTCTTTCGACACATTGAACGTGACAGCCCTAACAACCTATTACATCGTCTTTGACAACAGCTGGAACGGCAATGGCTTCACCGTTCAACTGATAGACAGTATCGCGAACCCCGGCGGTGGTCCTGATCCTACGGACGGCATTGCCTTCGCAACCGTAACCATTCCGATCAACGGCACAGCTGCCGTAGTGGACATGACCGGCGATCACTTGGACGATGTGGTTTCCGTTACCGCCTCCACCATCCGCATCAGCGAGCAGACCGGCAGCGGCGTCTTCATCAACACCAATGTGACCACACCAGTTGCGAACTACACACCCAGCTGGAGCATGTGCGTGGGGGATCTGGACGACAACGGCCACAACGACCTCATGTACGGCAGCGGCAGCGGCGTCACCTTCATGATCGCCAATAGCGATGCCACGGCGTACACGGAAGTATCCGGCCCGGAATACGTGTTCTGCCAACGCACCAATATGGTGGACATCAATGCCGATGGGCACTTGGACGCGTTCAGCTGCCATGATGTGGACGCAAACGTGTACTACATGAACGATGGCAACGGCAACCTCACTTACGGTCAAGGCGGCCTTGGCGAGAACTGCGGCAACTACGGATCCATCTGGGTGGATTTCGATGGCGACCAGGACATGGATCTCTTCGTGGCGAAGTGCGGCTGCGACCCTATTGACATCCTGTACAAGAACAACGGTGATGGCACCTTCACGAGCAGTGCCGGAGCCTTGGGCTTCGCCGATGGTCAACAGAGCTGGAGCAGCGCCTGGGGCGACTTCAACAACGACGGGAATATGGACGCGCTGGTGGGCTCAAGCTCAGGCGGCGCGCACAAAGTGATGCGTAACAACGGCGATGGCACCTTCACGAACGTCACCATCGGCAGCGGCTTCGACGTGTTCACCGGCACCAGCATCGAGTGGACCACCCACGACTTCGACAATGATGGCTACCTGGACGTCCTTGGCGGTGGCAGGTTGCATATGGGCCATGGCGATCTCACTTTCACCAACACCATAATAACACCCACCAACGGCCCCATCGGCGATCTGAACAACGATGGTTTCCTGGACATCTTGAACGGTGGCACTGCACACATGAACGTCGGCAACGCCAACAACTGGCTCAAGGTGAACTGCACCGGAACGGTGAGCAACCTGAACGGGATCGGCGCTCGTGTGAAGATCATGACCGCCGCCGGTCCGCAGATCCGCGAGATCCGCAGTGGCGATGGCTTCAAGCACATGAGCACGCTCAATGCGCACTTCGGCATAGGTGCAGAGACGGCGATCGAGAGTGTAACGATCTACTGGCCTAGTGGCATTGTGAATGTGGTCGAGAACCCGGCGATCAACGCCACATTGGTGGTGACCGAAGAGATCTCCACAGGCCTTGCTGAAGTGACCATCCAAAGCGCAAGGGTGTTCCCGAACCCGGCCACCAACCAGATAACCATTGGCGATGCCCTGCCTGGGAACCATCCCGTGCACGTGTTCGATGTCTCCGGTAAATTGGTGCTCACAGCCATGATGACCGACGGCACCCTGAACGTAATAAGCCTTGCCGCCGGTACTTACGTGCTTCAGATGGAACAGAACGGTCAACAGATCCAGCACCGATTCAGCAAGAAATAGTACCAGATCCGAGCATAATGGCGCACTCCTGACCAAAGTGGGGGGTTCTTTGGCTGGCAACCGGGTTCTACATGAAACCCCAGCGCTACACTACATTTACATGACCTTGGCCACCTTGGTCGCCCCGGAACGTCATAGAATAGGAACCTACCCTATTGAAGACTCGCAACCTCATAGTATTCACTGCCTCCTTCGCACTCGCAATTTGTGCCGGTACGTTGCGCGCGGACCACTTTTCAGGTACCAGCATCACGTATGAGTGCATAGGGGTCAATCAGTATCGCTTTTCCCTGGACCTCTACCTGGATTGTGCCGGGGTGCCGGTCACGACTCAATCGATGAGTTTCAGCAGCGACTGCGGTGTGAGCTTCACGCTCGCGGGTCTCACGGCGGTCTCCAGCGTTGAGGTGTCGCCGCTCTGCCCCTCGCAGACGGCCAATAGCACTTGCAATGGAGGAGCCCAGCCCAGCTTTAAACGGCACCGCTTCCAAACCACGCTCTTTCTTTCGCCTTGCAACAAGTGGACGGTTGAGTGGTACACCTGCTGCCGAAACACCACCCAGAACGTGTTCCTCACACCAGGTACCTACGTGGCTGCCACGCTCAACAACCTCGGTGGCATCTGTGATCGCTCGCCTCGCTTTGTGGATAGCGGCGTGCCGTACGTGTGCCTGAACGTGCCCGTGGCCTATAATCCTGGCGTCACTGATGCAGATGGGGACAATCTCACCTTCGCCCTGATCAGCGCGCGCTATGGTGCACCTGCACCCACCAACGTGCTCTACCAAGGGAGCTACTCAGGCACACAACCTTTCTTGGGCGCGACGATCAACGCCACGACGGGGCAATTGCTGTTCACCCCCACCATTACGGGCTACTATGTGGTGGTGATCCAGGTCTCTTCGTACAATGGCCTTGGCCAGTTGATCGGCACGGTCATGCGTGATCTGATGTTCGCTGTGATCGTGTGCGATGGCACACCACCTGCCTCCTCCGGGATCACGAGCAGTTCTGGCGGCGTGTGGTTCCAACCATTCTCGGTCTATGCTTGCAGCGGCCTCAACTTCTGCATCAACGTGCCCTTCTACGATTTCCAAGCGGCAAACACGGTCACTGTCACCACCAACGCATCCACGGTACTGCCCGGCGCAACGGTGACTGTAACAGGTACGAATCCCGCAACGGCGCAGATCTGTTGGACGGGCAATGAATCGATCCTGCCGCAAACGGTCTGGTTCCAAGCATCGGACGGCGCTTGTCCGATACCGAACACGATGTCCATGTCCATCATCGCGGTGGATTGCACCACATTGCCGGTGGAACTGGTGTCCTTCACTGCCGAAGCAGAAGGAAAGAGCGTGCGTACGAAGTGGACCACGGTATCGGAGCAGGGTAGTGATCTCTTCACCGTCGAACGAAGTCCGAACGGATCAATGTTCGAGGATCTCGGCAGCATCGATGCTGCGGGCCATTCGCAGGATGTGCGCAATTACACCTTCATCGATAGTGATCCGCTCCACGGCACGGGTTACTACCGGGTGCGAGAAAAGGACCTTGACGGAACGGTGAGCTATAGCGAGGTGGTCGCTGTGCATACGCAGGGCGACAACTTGCTGCAAGCTTCCAACGATGGCTCCACGGCATGGATGGTGAGCGGGATCCCAGCAGGTGCGCAATGGGAACTGCTGGATATGCAAGGCAGGAAGATGAACGAAGGCGTTGCACAGGACGACCTGGTCCAACTTGTTCAGGTCCCATCGGCCTCAACAGCCATGCACTTGTTGCGGGTCTACGCTGAAAGCGGACCCATGCTCTTGAAGCTTCCTCCGACGGTTGTTGGGGAACACGCAGCGGTGAGCACTCCTACGAGATAACGATCAGCGTTCCTGCCACACCGTGTGCAGCACGGTAGCGCCCACGGCATTGAGCGTAGCGCGATCGATCACATCCATATTATCAGCGTGTGTGTGCCAGCTGGGATGGAAGCCATTGGTGGCAGCGTTGAACTCGATGATGTCGATGGTGGGAATGCGCAGCCGTTCGTTCACGCTCACATGGTCGTCCACACCAACGAAATACTTGGTCTCGTCCAGGAAGCGATCGCCGTAACCGAGCGCTTCAGCCGTGTTCCAAACGCGG